>JALZHI010000139.1 GCA_030913985.1 Chloroflexota bacterium
AAAACTCAAAACTCACTCGATTTCGTAGGGTTCCGTGAACTCAAGGAGGTCGTCGTACCCGAAGGTGCGGTTGTACTCGTATTCCAGCGACTTCATCATCTCGAAGAGGAGGTCGCTGACTTCGTCGGCCACGGAGGTCGCCACCGCGGTCTGCTCGGGGGTGACGTAGCCGAGGTCCTCAGCGATGGTCAGGTAGGTCTCGACGCGCATGAGAGAGCCGTGGGCTATGCTCAAATGCCGGTAAAACTCGCCCTTGTGCCCCATGCCCTGTCCTTCGGCTATCTTCGAGGGCACCGCGATGGCGGCCTTCATCAGTTCGGGTATGAGGACTTCCTGCTCCTCTTCGGGGAACAAGCGCACCAGCCCGTATACCTCAACGGCTAGGTCCATGCTCTTCTGCCAGACCGGCAGCTTCTCGTAGGCGCGTCGTAGCATACGTAGCATATGCCTCCATAAACGAGAGGTATGAAGTACGCCCGGCCCCGGTACTCCATACCTCTTACTACACCAACATCTTTATCGCCGGTAGCGGGTGCCCTCCGCCGAGCGGTCCTTGTTCAGGCGGCGGTTGAGATGCAGGCCCTCCAGGATGAACTCGACGGCGGCGGCAATCGCGGAGGGGTTGCTGCCGACCTCCAGCTTGGCGAGGGCGGTGCGGATGCCCTTCAGGTCGGACGCCTGGTGCACGTACTCCATCGAGGGCAGCGTGTCGCTCACTTCGATCACCAGGCCGTTGTGGAAGCGGGTCACCACGTCATCGAAGTCGCCCACCGAGAAACGGCGGTTCCAGGCGGCGAGCACCGCCCCCTGCACCAGCTTCTCGACCACCTTCTCCTCGCGCACATCGCCCACCGACTCCAATTCGATCTTGCCCGCCGTGGAGGAAGCCAGCGCGCTCATGTCGGACACGCGGGGCACCACCTGGTGCTCGTTGAGCTTGATGGCGCGCTTGAGGGCGTTGGAGACGAGATTCTCGAAGTTGGCGATGGAGACGCGCACCGACACGCCCGAACGTTGCGAGATGTCGGGGTGGCGGCGGGCCAGGTGGGTCATCTCGGCCACAATTTCCTTCATGTACTGCGGCACCTCGACCTCGTAGCCGGGCGTGTTGAACGTCATCCGCTCCTGCTCCATGATGTCTATCTCATGGTCTAGGGTGGTCGGGTAGTGGGTCTTGATTTGCGAGCCTGCGCGGTCCTTCAGCGGGGTGATGATGCGACCCCGGTTGGTGTAGTCCTCCGGGTTGGCCGAGGCCACCAGGTACACGTCGAGCGGCAGGCGCACCTTGTATCCCCTGATCTGCACGTCGCGCTCTTCGAGCACGTTGAGCAGGCCCACCTGCACGCGCTCGGCCAGGTCGGGTAGCTCGTTGATGCAGAAGACGCCCCTGTTGGTGCGGGGCAGCAGGCCGTAGTGGATGGTGAGTTCGTCGGAGAGGTAGCGGCCCTCGGCCACCTTGATAGGGTCCACGTCGCCAATCAGGTCGGCAATGGTGATGTCAGGGGTAGCCAGCTTCTCACCGTAGCGGTCCTCGCGCCGCAGCCAGTCTATCTCGGTGAGGTCCTCGTGCTCGGCCACCAGGCGCTTGCCCTCGGCGCTGATGGGGTTGTAGGGGTCGTCGTTGATCTCGCTGCCCTTGATGACGGGGATTTCCTCGTCGAGCAGGTTGATGAGGGCGCGTGCCAGGCGGGTCTTGGCCTGCCCGCGCTCGCCCAGGAAGATGATGTCCTGGCCCGAAAGGATGGCGTTCTCTATCTGCGGGATGACGGTGTCCTCATAGCCGATGATGCCGGGGAAGATGGGCTGGTTGTCGCGCAGCTTGCGTATGAGGTTCTTGCGCATCTCCTCCTTCACCGGCAGCGACTGGTACTCGCTACCACGAAGCTCGCCGAGAGTGCGCGGCCTGGCGGGGGTTTTAGGCATGGATAAGTCCTTCTATGATATGGCTGAGTGCTGGTAAATGGAGGTAGGGTGATCGTGCCCTGGTGTTGTAACTATACGCCTTTAGGAGGGAGGGTGCAAGGTAGCACTAGAACACCGGTTTGTCTTCTAAAAGCCAGTAACGTCTGTGAAATCTTCAGCATCAATAAGCAAAGGTTTCTACTCCTATAAGCTCTCATGTCAGGTTAATGGCGGACAAGAGTTCTGATTGGGACGGTAGGCTATACTAGTAGTAACACACAGGAGGTATACCATAATGTATGACGGAGGCAATTTTGGCGGTGGGGATGACTTTGGTCTTACATTCGGGCCGCAGATCCCAGATCCGCTTGATGATCTGGTTCACGATCCTTGGTTGCCAGCTGATCCTGTAGACGATTTTCTTCGTAAGCACCACCCAGTATATCCCTTGTCCAACGAGTACCAAAAGGATCAACAAGAACTCATGGCTCAGGATATGTACTTGCGTCAAAGGCAAGAGTACCCATCATCTACCTATACAACTTCTCCGGTACAGCCTACCCCAAGCTATCAGCAACCAGCTACCGAACACCTCCGGCGCTTGCGTCTAGTCAGTTCACCTACTGACCACATGCAGAAGATGTTTTCTGTCCATGATGTAATACTAACCCCTGATGGACGAACTGCCCTGATTAGCTGCTCTATAATGAAGGAGAGCCAGTATCATTTGCCGGATCATCCTTCGTTATATGTCTACGATCTTCAATCAGAAAGACAACGATGTACACTCGATATCGGCGATCAATACGCCACGCGGCTAGCAGTGACGCCGGATGGAACGCGATTAGTAGCTGGCTACTTTTGGGGTGTAGTACGAGTCTGGGATATTGCTACCCAGACTCTATTACATACCCTCAAAGGACATCACACCGGGGTTCATCGGATAATAGTGAGCCCTGATGGGCGACGCGCGCTGACCGCTGCCAATGACGGTCAAATCTTCATGTGGGATATTGTAAAAGGTAACATGGTGTATGGGATGAATACAGCACGACCAGGCGAATTTAAGCGTAAGATGCCATTCCATCACATCCGTGGTATGGCTGTGACTCCTGATTGGAAGCTGGGACTCGTTTCAGAATGTTTAGGTGATATTTTCGTTTTAGACTTACAGCAGCAAACCTTATTATACAGAGTGAAAATAGATGGAGAGGGCGACAAAGCCTATATACTAGCCCTTGCAGTTCTAGATGATGGACATCACTTTGTTTCAGCTGATTCAAAGGGCAACATTGGTTTGTGGGATCTTCGTAGTCAGAAACTCGAGCGCATCATAGGTACTCATAGCAAAGGTAACGCTGAGCATCTGTCCATAGTACCAGGAGAGAAATATGTCGTTTCCTGTTCAGGCTCAGGGGAAATCTGTGCCTGGGAACTATCCAGTAGCAAGTGTACCTCTCGATTTAATACTAGCACACATCTAGGGTCTTGCTCAATCTCTAGAGACGGCAGAACCATGATTACTGGTGGCTATGCTGACGATATGGCGCGTGTATACATTCTACGCCTTGAGTGATAGTAGTGTCATCACGGAAAGCAGTAGGTGACAGTAAGCGACCATGGTGGGGTCTACTGCCGCAGCCCATTGACGTACGCTTGCGCATCGCTGTGTCCTCCTGCCACTTAGCACCGTTATAGTGTGCACCTCTGGGGATGGCGCAAGGTAGTAGCATAGATAAGAAAGCTCAGACAAAAGGCACCACGTGCGCAAGGAAGTAAGCCTCAACGGAAGTAATATACTGCCTCGGGTCGGGGTCAACCTAGTGCCGGCCGTTGGAAGCATAGTAGGCGGCGTCCCTGGGCTGGAAGCCTTCAGGGCCGTCGTAGCTGAGCACCTAGGCGAACTTGTTGCTACCCTGGAGCACCCATGTGGCGTCTATGGTGAAGCCAAACTGCAAGCGCAGGGGGTAGACACCCTTCAGCCAGGCGGCCACGAGGTCGTCCATCTTGCCCTCGGCTATGGTGAAGATGCGCAGTTGTGAGGGCATGAGCGATTCCTCGCGAGGGAGGAGCTACCAGGCTTCTACGGGGAAGTGCTGTACCTCGCTGATACGTTGGAAATCGCTGTCGGCAGAGACAACGGTAAGGCCGTGTTGTATGGCGGTGGCTGCTATCCACAGATCGTTGTCGCTGAATCCTAGCTGTTGAATTGTGGTCTTACTGCGCTTGCTCTTTTCTCTGGGACCAAAATGCCTCATGAGGTCCGCTTTGAGCCTGCCGTATATATCACCTGTATCATTATCGACTGGGTAACTATAGAACCTTTGAAGAAAAGCATGCACGAATGTGAGGTTCTGTGCCCGCTGCTGAGATTTCTCAGCCATGTAAATAAGTTCGCCGCGCACGATGCTTAACATAGCAAGCTCAGCAGCATCTATGCCCTTGAGCTAGGAGATGGCAGTAGGATCACCTAGTATGACCCTGCTGCAATAGTTGGTATCTAGCAGGTACATGCTTAGAATCTGGCCTGGCTACGGTTCTCGTACACTTCACGAGTCAGTTCCTCAAGATCATCACCTGCCCAGCCACCCACGAAAGGCATCAAGGCCGCGGCTGCGGACCCTTCAGGAGCATTCTCCGCTGTACCGCCTTCACTGGGGAATACCACCAGCCGCACACGCCTGCCCGCCAACTCCTCCGCGTGCTCCATTATCTCTTCCCAGGTGCCTTCTAGCTCTCTTATCTCTGTAGCCATAGGTTTCACCTCCCACTAATCTACTAACTGCATTCTACCACCCTTAACCCCGCCCCACCGCCGGAAACCGCTCCAACGCCCCCCTCGTAGCCCCAATCCCCAGCACACCTTCCTCCCGCAGCCCGTCCAGGTACGCCTTGCGCCGCGCTAGGTCCTCCTGCCACTCTTCGGGCGTGCAGTTGGCCCAGGCGGCCAGCTTGGCGAGTACCTCAGGGCGCATGAAGCGATGGTCGAAGGTGTCGCTGGGGCGGTCCCAGCTTGAGAGGAGGGTTGGTTCCACGCCTGGGAGCATGAAGGCGCTGCCGTCCTCGTTGCCGGGACCGAGCATGTTCACGGCGTTGAAGCGCCGCACCCCACGACCGTAGGTGCTGCTCACGTAGAGGTTGATTACCAGCGTCAGGTTGGCTATCCACTTGGGCGGCACCTTTAGCGGGTCCGAGTTGAGGATGGCGACCACGTCCTCCACTGTCTCGGCGTGCATGGTGGAGCCTATTGCGTAGCCCTGCTCTATCAACTCGAACGTCTTGTAGATACGAGAGCCCCACAGGTATACGGCCAGGTGGTCGCTCATCTCGTTGGCTAGCACGTAGGTGTTGCGGGGGTCGGCGTCCTCCTCGCGGGTGAAGTCGAACGTCTCGTAATGCCCGCGCAGGTACACCCGCTTCGTGCCGGGCGGCATCAGGTCGAGCAGGGCGGTGAGGGTGGTGGTCTTGCCGGCCATCGGGGGTTCCGCCGCCACCAGCACCGAGGCCCGGCGCGACAGCATCGCCCAGATCAGGGCCATAAGCTCGGTGTCGGTGCTGCCAGCCTCGATTATCTGCATGACCGATAGGGGCACGGGCGGTTGCCAGTGCCAGCCCCACCAGCCAAACGGCTCGTCTTGCTCGTCCATATCGCCTCCGGGGTGCTCAGTTGCTAGCTGATAGTTGCAAGTTGATAGTTGTCAGGGCGCTTGGGGGTGTGGGTGGTGCGTGAGAGGAGGTCCAACGATAGGGCGCTGGAGTGCTTGTACATATTATACGTGAGAACGCGGCTTAAGATGCAGCAGGGACGGCTGCGATTATGCTCTTTTCAGCAAGGAAAACCGGGATACCTCCGCGCTCTCTGCGTCTCGGCTGTGAACAATATTGCGGCACCTATGCACCCACGTGCTTCCGCCTGACAGCCACGGCATGGTATAATATTTGGGCTTGAAACTTGCTTTAGAACATGAGCATAAAGACACGTACAGGCATCCCACCGGGCGACAGGAGAGCGTAGGAGATGATACTTCACAGCCGTAAGTGGCGGCTGGTGATACGCGCAGTGACGTTGGTACTTACCAGCGTGCTCATGCTCGCGTTCGCGGGCGCGGCTTCCTATGCCTTGCAGGACGACAGCCCCAGCCGCCTGACCACGCCCGCCCAACTTCACAACAAGCAGAAACCGCTCGCTGAAACCTACGTCAACGTGACCGCCGTGCCCGACCTCGCCCGCGCCTCCGCCACCGAGGAGTTGCTGGGCGAGCACTACTGGATACCGCTGCACGGCTATGGCTACCAGCTTTTCGTGCGCACCGACAGCGGCCAGTACCTCTTCCCTTATGACTACAACCCCGAAACCGGCTTCGTGGGCGATGCCGCTCCCATACTCTACAGCGGCAAGGTTACCCCGCTCAAAGGGCAGGCAGGGGCCGATGCACTGATAGAGCAATTGGAGAAGCAGGGAATAACGGTAGACAAAGAGAAGGCGATGGTGCTCCTCCTCAACGAGGCCCCTAGCGCCTATCGCCCCGTGGTGCCCGTGATGCCCGTGCTGGCCTGGATATGGCTGGCCGCTTTCGTCGGCCTGGTGCAAATCTGGCGAGGCAAGGGCCGAGTCCTGCGCGCCGCCCCGCACCCACGCACGGCGTAGGCTGAAACGTGAAACGTGAAACGTGACTCGCAAGGCCACTTTTGGTCCTGCGAGTTCTGCGATTGCCTTTGGCCTCATGTGTTATGCTGACACCAAGTTCCCCTAACCGCATCACATTTCACGTTTCACGTTTCAGAACCGAGGTGAGTCATGTTCTTTAAGCAGTTTGTGAATGAAGACCTGGGGTGCGCCTCCTACCTCATAGGGGATACTGACGCGGGCGAGTGCGTGGTGGTCGATCCTGGGTGGGATGTGACGCCTTATCTGGAGCTTGCTTCCAGTAAGGGTATGGCTATTCGCTACGTGGTTGAGACGCACAACCACGCGGACCACGTTTCAGGGCATGGCAAGCTGGCGAAGTTGGGAGCGCAGGTAGCGGTCCACAAGGACGCGGGAGTGGCCTACCCCCATAAGTCGCTCAAGGACGGCGAGGTGCTCAAGATAGGTAGAGTAGAACTGCGGGTGATACACACGCCAGGCCACCGGCCTGAGCACATCGCCCTGGCCGTGACCGACACCTCCCGCGCCGACGAACCCTGGCTGGTGCTCACCGGCGACTCGTTGTTCGTGGGCGACGTTGGCAGACCCGACCTGGCAATCGAGCCGGAAGAAGGAGCCGCCCAGCTATTTACTTCGCTCAACAACCTGCTCAAGCTGGAGGATGGAGTGGAGGTCTATCCGGGGCACGTCTCAGGCTCGCTGTGCGGCAAGTCGATGAGTCCCAAGCCCAACTCCACGATTGGCTTCGAGCGCAGGTACAACGCGCCCCTCTCGGAGAAGGAACAAGATGCCTTCGTGCGGCAGGTTACTTCCGAATTGCCCCCGCAGCCGCCCCAGTTTGTCCGCATAGTCGAGAAGAACAAAGGTCCATTCCTCACCGAGGATGCCGTCGTTCGATCCCTCACCGCCGACGAAGTAGACTCCCTGCGCAAGGACGGCGGCTTCGTGCTGGACACGCGCGACCCTGATGCGTTCGGCGGCGGTCACATTCCGGGCGCTATCAACGTGGACCTGTACGGCGGGCAGTTCGCCACCCGCGCCTCCTGGGTGATACCGGAGGGTGCGCCTGTGGTGCTGGTGCTGAACGCGCCGGGCGACCTGAAACAAGCCATGTCGCTGCTGGAGGCGGCAGGGCAAGGCAACGTCAAGGGCTACCTGCTGGGTGGCATACACGGCTGGGACAGCAGCGGCAGGCCCATTGAGACGGTCCCGCAGGTACCCGTCTCAGAGTTGCGCGAGCGGCTGCAATCGGGCGACCGCAGTTTCACGGTGCTCGACGTGCGAGAGGACTCCGAGTGGCGCGAAGGCCACATCGAGGGTGCCATCCACATCCCGTTCCACCAGCTATCGAAGAGCCTCGACCGGGTGCCAAGCCACAAGCCGGTAGCGGTGGTGTGCGGCGGCGGCACCCGCAGCAGCATAGCGGCCAGCCTCCTCCAGGGCGAGGGCTTCGACCCGATGAACGTCAGCGGCGGCATGGGTGCCTGGAACTCCTCCGGCTACCCCCTCGCACGTGAAGGCGCAGGGGTCGGTGCAGGTGCGGGGGCCACCAAGTAGAGCCTGATACCAAACGGGAACCGTAGCGGCATGATGCATCATGCCCCACTTCAATAGCCCCGCTGTTTCAAGCTGGAGAACCAAGCCTCGCCTTTGTCATTCTGAACGCAGTGAAGAATCTCGTCCTCTATGCAGGTGTTGCCCTTTTCTTGTGGTGCGTGCTGGTTCCTAGGCATGTACTGTAGAAAGGTGGTATTTGGATGCTGGAGGACGAGATTCTTCGCTGCGCTCAGAATGACAAGGAAGGGGCTTGATTCCTCAATTTAGACCTCGTAGACTAAACACCAGCTTACGTGGCATCCTGCCCGTGCACGCCTTAGCCTTGGCGCTAATGCTCGCGTGCTCGGCACGAGGCGTCTTGCCCCTACTTGCAACCCTTACTTGCCAGTTTCTCCCGCCCTAGCAGTCCCAACAGGATTTCGTACTGCGTGCCCGCGTTCTCCGGGTGGTATTCCAGGCGCGTCCGCTCGAAGTACTGGACCGTGTAGGTCTTGCCGTCGGCCTGGCTGACCTCCTGCACCGGCTCGGAGAGGGGGAAGCCGAAGTTGGTCAGGCCGTTGTTGGCCCACCAGTACTCGCCAATCTTGCCAGAGAGCGAGTGTCCGGTCTCGGGGAACACGGTGGCACCCACAGGTAAAGTGGCGCGGTCGGGCAGGGGGAAGCCTTTGCCGCCGGTCTTCTGGTCCACCAGGTCGGCACCCAGGCGGGTGAGTTGCACGATGAGCTTGTACTGCTGCACTTTGTCCAGCTTGTCGTAGTCCTTCACCTCGCGCCGCACCTCCGGGTGGAACTCGAACCGTGCGCGCTCGAAGTACTGCACCCACATGCCGTCCTCCTGGCGCTGGTCCGTTATCGGGTAGCCAAACACCGCTAGACCGCCAAAGCGCCGCCAGTAGTCGCGGAACTCGGCATGGATGTACTTGCCGGTCTCAGGGAAGTAGAGGGGCGGCTGGTAGTTGGGGTCGGGCGGAGTAGGGGCGGGCACGAACACGGTCAGGGGCAGGTTCGTCCTGGTGGCGCTGAGCAGCGGCTCTACCTTCCAACCGTCGCGGAATATGGGCATGGCGGCCTTCCAGGTGCCGTCGCGCCTCAATAAGCCGAAGAAGTCCTCGTGCGACTCGCGCCCCGCGCCCACACTTCCCCCCACGGGTAGGTCCCAAAGCTGCCACTGCATCAGCCCTGACAGGTTGGCTTTGTTCGCCCAGTCCACCATCGTCCGGTAGAGGAAAGTCTGGTGCTGCTCGTTGTATTCGGGCGCGGTGCAAGCCGGACCGCTGGGCCAGCCGGTCTCCTGCAACACCAGCGGCTTGTTCGAGTGGGCGCGTATGTAGCGAATCTGCCAGTCCATATCGCCCGCGTTGTAGCTGTGCCAGCTAAGGAAGTCGCTCAGGTCGGCGGGGGTGAGGCCGCGCACCGGCTCCTCTTCGTAGGGCGCGCCCGTGTCATCGGCGGTAAAGAGGTTCTTGTAGTCGGCCATGCCCACGGTGAGCAGGTGGTTGGGGTCGAGACGGCGGATTTCGGCAGCCATCCTCGCCATCCAGGCGATTATCACCTGCGGCTTCTTCACCTCCTGCCAGGTCTTGTAGTGCTCAGGCTCGTTGTGCAGGTCCCACGCGAGTATGCGGTCGTCGTTGGCGAACGCGGGGATGATGTCGCGCAGGTAGCGCAGGTTCCGGGCCTCTATCTCGGCCTCCTGCATGCCCGAACGCCTGTCGTCCTCCGGATCGTAGAAGTCGAACAGGGCCACTATCACCTTCATGTCGAGTTCGCCCGCTATCTGCACCATCTGGCGCAGCCTGTCCAGGTATTCGGGCACCACCGCGCCGGTTTGCCTGTCGGTCCAGCCGTTGACCGGCTTGTAGGGCACCAGGATGCGCACCGAATTGACGCCAAGCTCGCGGGCGCGTGCCAGGTCGGCGCGAGTCTCAGGCCCGTTCCATTTCTTCCACATATCGGCCCAGGGGCGGTCCTTCGGATAGAAGTTGGTGCCCTTGAGCTTGATGGGCACGCCACGCAGCATAAGCTGGTTGCCCTGCACGGTGACGAAGGCGCTCTGCGACTGCGCGACGATGGACGACGGACGATAGACGATGGAAGACGTGAGGAGAAGGAGCAGGGCGAACAGGGTGCGCGCTGCCTTTGTGTGGCGGAGGTTGGTCATGCGGGAGAAGTGCTCTTTCTAGTGACTGGGAAGGACGAACTGCGGTATAGGTATTTCTACCAGGATTATCAGGGAAATAGCAAGGCTGGAACGCGAGTCCTACGCGTGAAGACCCGGCAGGCTGTCGCTTCGGGCTATGGGGAGGCCGCGCCCGTTGCGGCCGGACAAGGCGAGCGTCTGAAGCGAGCAGCAAGGATCTCGTTCTGACTCTCGCCCACCGCCCATATCTCACCCGTTGAGACTACAGCTACATCGCTAAAGCGTTCCCCCTCCGCGACTTTGGGTGACGGCACGGTGCTCCATTGGCTGCCATCCCAATGGAGTGCGAAGGTGCTGGAACCCTCAGGCTCAATCTGAAGGCCGGAAGGGGATTGAGATACTTTGTGACGCAAGCCTACGGCCCATATGTCGTTACTGGAGGCTGCCGATACCGAGAGCAGAGCCTCCGACGGTGCGGGTGGGGGGCTTTGGACGATGCTCCAGGTCTTGCCGTCCCAGTGCATAATCACTGTCTTGACCGGTGCGCTCCAATTATTGTCATCATCGTTGCAATAACCGACTGCCCACACATCATCTCTGGAAATGGCTGTCACGTCCTCTAGCCCGTTTCGCGCGCGGCATAGATTAGGACTGGGCACGATGCTCCAGTTTGTGCCGTCCCAGTGCTCGATCAAGGTCTGGCCCTCGCCTCCCAGGAAGTCGCCGGTGCCACCAACCGCCCACACGTCGTCGGGAGCTATAGCCGCCACACCATTGAGGTAACCGCCATTAGAGTAGGGCACCGTAGCGGTAACGACGCTCCAGTCTGTGCCGTCCCAGTGAGCCTTGATTGGGGTATCCTGAGTCTTTCCGACCGCCCACACGTCGTCCTCGCTAATAGCTGCCACTCCAATGAGCCAGCTATTGAAGGATAGTAGCTGCGGAGACCGCACAACTCCCCAGGCGCTGCCATTCCACCGAAGGGCAAACAGAGCGTTGCTCGCTTCAGACCCCACCGCCCAGACATCGCCCTTCGGTGATATATCCATGCCAAATAACGCCAGGCTCATAGAACTTGAATCCGACCCCGCCACACGCTCAAACTGGCTGCCATTCCACCGGGCGAACAGAGCGTGATTGTCCTCCTCCATGTCTTCGACGGTAGCGGCCAGCCAGACATCACCCGCCGATGAAGCCGCGACCGCATTAGCATTCCGCAACAACATAAACATGCCGGGGGCAGGCGTGGACACAACGTCCCAGGTGCCGCACACGGACGATTGCACTTGTAGAGTAGTGTTAGCAAGCAGCCGAGGAACGTTGATGCCGAGCAACCCCGCCAGGCCAAGCAGACCACACACCAACACTATCGAGGCAACGGTGGCGCAGGCAAAGAGCTTTACTCTACGTGACGTGTGTCGGCTATCACGATCCATCAGGTCACCTTTATCCTTACTATTCTCCCACATGATTGGAATGCGGATGCTGCCCGTGCCGGCAATGAGAACGTTCGGTTTCCCATGATGTTACGGTAGGTTAAAGGGACGGCAGGGGTGGTGTCAAGGGCGCGGGAAGCGTCGGTACCGGGGTAGGTAAGCTTCCGGGAGGGATGCCACCTGAGACATCCATGTGCATGACGATGTTAGGCTCCTTGGGGGAGTATTTCACCCTGACTCGCCTCCAGCTCCAATACCAGTCATTGTACGAGCCATGCATACTTTCAAGAGGTCCATATGCCTTGCTAAGTGACTGACTGTAAAAGGTCTGCTTAAAGGTGCTAGGCCCCCCATTGGAATCAAAGTGCTCGGTCAGCACCGCGTCGTCCGGCAGCATCTCCCGGACCATTGCCTTCAGCACATGTAGGTCGCGGTGGGCTGTATCGAACTCGATGCGGCTTATACGAGCGGACGAGGGTGCCGCCTCCTGCGGGCCATCCACCCAGTAGGTGACCCTGTATCTGCCGTCGTAGACCAACCCGTTAAGGGTAACAGGCTCAAGCTCGCGCGTAAAGGGGCCGTCCAGCTTATGATCGTGCTCCCACTCCCCGCGGGTCGATCCCAGGCCGGCGCTAACCACATCTGCCCTGGGCGCGGGGCTGGGCAACACCTCCATGCAGCCGGACAAGAGCGCGCCAAGCGCAACTACCAGCAGCACCCAGCGCGATGAAAGCCACGGTCTTACAGCCTTGCCGCTTCGCATATACGCAACCCCTCCCCGCAGACAAAAGAGCTACCCCGTCTGACGCTCACACGTCCCGACAAGTAGAACGGGGCGTGCCCTGGAAGGTTGCGGGCTGTTGCAGTGTTTGGAAGGTCAGGCGTGGGGATTGGGTTGCCCGCGCAGTGCCGCCCTGAAGTCCACTATGAAGGGTAGTGCGTACTGCGGGTAGGCAGAGGCTGCGAACAACAGGGCTACCATGCACGACTGGCGAGCCGCCCACCAGTACACTTTGCGCGCCATCTGGTCATTCATTTCAATATTGGAAGCGGTAAAGAACTCGTGCCATTTATCCGGCGGCACGTACCACCAAAGGAGCGGCCCCACGTCTCTCATAGGGTCGGATAGGGAAGCGGCGTCCCAATCGAGCAGGTAGATTCTCTCATCGGCAACCAGGAAGTTGTAGAAGTTGGGGTCGGCGTGCGTGGGCACAAGATCGACAGGCTCAAAGGCGCGCGACTGGTCCCGGAGCTCGGCCATGAGAGGAGAAAGCTCGGCACGGTGCGACGGGTCGGATAGACCTGCTAACTGCGTCGCGAAGCCTCTTAGCTCGCTGTCTATATATTCCGCGTGCTCTAACTGCTTACCCTTGCTCAGAAGCGCCGCAAGCACCGGATCGCCCTGGTACACCCGGATGAGGTCCGCCAGTTGCGGGAGGTGAAGCGGGAACCACTCACGCTCAGGACGAATGCCCTGCACGTATTCCTGGACAATGTAGAGCCTGCCCTCGTGTCTGCCCGCGGCCAACACCCTGGGTGCTATGCCCAGTTCAGCCACCCGCTGAAGGGCCGGGGCCTCTACATCGAACTTGATGAAAATTTCCAGCCCGTCGCTCGTGGCAATGTAGCTCTCACCCGTCATTCCGGCGGTGGGTTTTCGCAGTATCCAGTCTCGTCCGGGGAAGTGGGAGGTAAGTATATCGCTGACCTGTAGATTCATCGGATCGTTGCTATACGGAGGGGGTTTTATTCAGTTCCTGCGAAGCCCAAATCCTAAGTATGGATGCGTATGACCTCACCGGCTTTTACCTGCAAAAGTGCGCTCTCTAAGTAAGGTACCAGAGGCCGAAGCGACTGAATGCTGTTACTTTTCGCCCTGAACAGCACCAGAGCAATGTTCCGCCTGCCAATGTTCTGTTGGTAAGGCATACCTCTATCTACGGTCATGAACACGTCGAAGTGTGGCTCAGCCAAATCTAGTAGAGCACCATTCTTTATGCCTGACCAACCCATCTCCGTGACCGTAGCAACGCTATGACCGGGTAGTTCTCGCTTGAGTTGCCTGGGCAGGCATTCATCAAGCAGAATTCTCATCTTTCTTGCGTAACCAGTGCCTGCTTCAATACCTCAAGCACACTCACCGCCTGCTCTCGCGTGACCGCCGGAAAGTCATCCAGGAAGTTGTCCAGCGGCTCTCCCTCAGCCAGGTAATCGAGCAAATTCTGCACGGGCACCCGCGTGCCCATGAATACGGGCATGCCGCCCAGTATCTCAGGGTCGCGATTGATAAGCTGGTCTTCTTTGATGAACATGATTCCTCCATTTGGAAATTGGAATTTCGAATTGCGAATTTGTTGGATACCTTCTAAATTCGCAATTCGAAATTCCAACTTCCAAATCCAAACCCCTACTTTATCC
>JALZHI010000140.1 GCA_030913985.1 Chloroflexota bacterium
ACATCACGTACCCTGGTCCTTCTTTGCTAAGAACACAACAATCCCTAACCCTGGCGTGGTCCTTGGCGTCTCCGCGTCTTGGCGTTTACCGTCTAATCGGGTTGAGCCGCAAGGCCTCGGTACGCTATAATGATGCTAGGTTCCGTGCGGCTTCCCATTTGCGGCGCGGGGCTAAACTCTATGCTAGAACGTTCTTCAACATGAGCAATCGTTCCAGGCGAGGCTCGTCAGGTAGACGGGCTGGCCGGTCTTCACAATCGCAGCAAGTGGCCGCCCGACCCGCGGCAGCACTCGTGGCCGCGGGCATATTGACGGCCCTGGTCCTTACGTACGTCACGCTGTTGTTGGCCGCGCCGACTGTGTTGCCGCCTTTCATGCGCTGGGGCCTGGGTCCCACCGCACCTGTACCATCCCCAGAGGGGCGGATCAGCTTCGTGCGCCTGCTGGAGGGCCAGGCCCAAAGCCTGTTCGTCGTCAACCCTGACGGCACCAACCAGCAGCAACTTACCCGCGACATCATCATCGACCAGAGCCAATGGTCGCCTAACGGCAGGTATATAGTCGCGCAGGGCCAGCTAAACAACGTCGCAGTCATACTAAGGGTTGAGGTGGGGCCGGATAACAAGCCTGTGGAGATACGCAATCTAACTGATGGTGACACCGCTGAAAGCGTCTTCCCTGCCTGGTCGCCGGACGGCACGCAGGTCGCAGTACAATCGAAGCGGGGCGGCGGTGACTGGCAGATCCACGTTATGAAGGCCGATGGTTCGGACAAGCGCATGGTGACGGACGGTAAAGGCCAGGCCAAGTTCCCGACGTGGTCGCCGGACGGCCAGAGCATAGCCTACGTGTTGAGCGACGGTCAGAGCGCCGCAGGAGAGATCCATGTGGTTCCCGCAGCCGGGGGCGCGGCCAGGGCGGTGACCAGTAACGGGTCTGTGAAAACGAACCCGATCTGGACCCGAGACGGCCAGTCGATTGTCTTCGCACAGGGTAGCGGAGACCGCATCCAGACTATTGCCGTCGTGCCTGTGGCGGGTGGGGAGCCGAGAGACATCATCGAGCCTGCCTCCGTAAGAAGTATTCAGCTATCGCCCGTTGCGCCGCCGAGACTTGCTTACCACAGGGTGCTGGTCGAGTCGCAGGGTACCGACATTCTGACGGTACCACTGGAGGGCGGCACCCCTACGGTAGTCACACCTGACAACGCGGACGACTACCTTCCCTCGTGGTCCCCTGATGGCAGCAGGCTCACCTGGGCGAGTAATCGCCCCGAGAACCCGACTCCGGGATACAAAATAGTAGTAGGTAATGTTGACGGCTCCGGCGTGAAGGTAATCTCCTCCGGGGCCGGTACGGACTTTCAGCCCCAATGGGCACCAGCAGCAAAGTAGGATAAGATGCCGCACACTCACACCAGGCGATTTGCTTTCAATGCCATGCTATTTGTCATGGCCGCCTTGCTCCTTTGGGGCTGCACCGACCTCCCGGTGAGCACCCAGACCACACCCACCACCGTGGCCGCGGCCCCGACACGTACGCCCCGTGCCACCCGTGTGGTGCCCCTGCCCACCGAACGCGTATTGGAGGACACGCCGACGGAAGAAGTGCCGGTCGAGGAGCCTACCGAGACGCCGGAGGAGGAGCCTGCCGCCACGCCTACCCGTAGCAAGTCGTTCGGCGGTGGCGGAGATGACGATACTACTCCCACGGAGGCAGCTCCCACGGAGGTAGCCCCCACGCGGACCCGCGCGCCACGGGAGACCCCGACCGCAGTAGCCGAGGATGCTACCCCGGTCGCCACCGTCATGCCCGTGGCCGCACGCCTGGAACTTTTCACCCAGGTGTGGGAGACGGTGCGGGATAACTACCTTTATGACGACTTTCGGGGTGCCGACTGGGATGCGCTCAGGGACAAATACGAGGCCCTGGTCCGCGAGGCTACTACCGGCGACGAGTTCTACCTTACGGTAGATGAGATGATCGCGGAGCTTGGTGACGACCACTCGCGCTACATCTCGCCCTGGGAAGCCCAGGAAGAAGACGACGCGATGAGCGGGAACTACAACTATGTGGGCGTCGGCATCTTCAGCAGGTACAAAGAGGACAAGATTCAGATAGTGTACGTGTTCCCCGGCAGCCCTGCGGAGGAAGGCGGGCTTCAGCGGCGCGACGTGATTACCGCCGTGGACGGCACACCTATCGGCCCTGAAGACGAGGACTTGAGCCGCGTCCGCGGCCCGGAGGGCACAACAGTAAGGCTGACGGTACGCTCGCCCGGTGAAGCGCCCCGCGATATAGACCTGGTCAGGCGACCCATCACCGGCAAGGTAGTTCCCATGGGCCGCAGGCTGGAGGCGGACCCATCGGTGGGGTACCTCATCGTGCCGAGCTTCGACCCGGAGGACATGGACGAACTGGTAGATGAGGAGCTTGGCGCGCTGCTCGAGGGCGATGAGCCTCTGTCAGGCCTGGTCATTGACCTTCGCGGCAATGGCGGCGGCTTGCTTGATACGATGGAGCGCATCGCCGGGCAGTTCCTCACAGGAGAAGCAGGCATCTACGCATCTAAAGGCAACGACCGCCCCATGGTCCCGCCCCGTGGCTCGCATTACAGGGATCTGCGGGACATACCGCTGGTGATCCTGGTGGACGAAGGTTCCGAGAGCGCCTCGGAGATGATGACCGCCGCCTTGCAATACGCTGGGCGCGCCCAGGTAGTGGGCGTGCCAAGCGCGGGCAACACCGAGACCGTCTACCCTTACGACTTCGATGATGGCTCTCGGCTCTGGTTGGCCGAAGAAGGCTTCCAGTTGCCCGATGGCACGACCCTGGAAGGCACGGGCGTCATTCCCGATGAGGAGATTGACGTTCAGTGGAGCGAATACCCGGAGAGTGACGACCCGCACATCCTCAGGGCTATCGAGTTGATCAAGGACTTTCAGTAGAGCGGACCGGCGCGGATAGCGAAAGGCGGCATCGAGAATGTACGGACCCAACGAGGACCCATTCGCGGGCGTTCCACAGGTCGATCCAAAGGCCACCCAGGAGCACTTTGCGAGGGGCGAGGTGGACCTGCTCGACGTGCGGGAGCCGGACGAATGGAACCTGGGCCATATAGAGGGCGCGAAGTGGATTCCGATGGGCCACTTGCAAGCACGCTGGCGGGAGATCGACCCCGCGCGCAAGCTGGTGGTGGTGTGCCGCAGTGGCAGCCGCTCCAACTACGTAGCTGCCATGCTCCGGCAGGTCGGCATAGACGCGGCCAACCTAGAGGGTGGGATGCTCGCCTGGCAGGCGGAGAAGTTGCCCATAACAGCGCCGGGCATTGTGGATGGTCATTAGGAATCGTCTACTGGCTGTAGATGGCGATGAGCGTCCAAAGCCCTACTTGTCATTTCGAACGTAGTGAGAAATCTCGTCCGTCAGCACATGGTACCACCTTTCCTGCGGCCACTCTGTACCGTAGGAAAGAGGAAACATCCCGGTGTGGGACGAGATTTCTCACTGCGTTCGAAATGACAAGGTTGGGCTTTGGTTGTCCATCTCCTTCTACTTACTCACCAGATGACTTTCCGTTACAATTGGTTCTTTTTCCACATCGCCCGCGCAAACCGGCACCTGGAACTGGTATAATTATGGCAGAGAGAGGCGCAGACGAGGCCGCCCGGTATGGTCTGTGGCTCAGTTCTGTTACACAAGGCGCACCAGGGGCGCAACCCGCGGCTCAGTGGTCCGTCTTCTACTTAGGGTGCCAGCTTCGGCACTGCCTTATTCGCCCATTGATGTGCGTCCGACCGCATGCCGCGCGGCTTGTTATCGCGCCCGGAACACTGTTTAAGTAGTTGAGGTAAAGCAGAGAAGTGATGCTGGTTTCATTCTTACGACGAAACAAACGGGCAGTTACGCTGCTGGCCTGCGCGCTGCTCCTGGCGACCGGCATAGGCCCGGCTCAGCAACCCGCCCGCGCCCAGACCCTTGTGGACCCAGTTGCTCCCGCCGCTCCCGCGGCTCCAGCCCCCGAGCTTTCGCCGCTGGCGTTGCGCACCAACGATGGCGAGCTATTTGGCATGGTGGCCCGCGACCCTTTTTACGAGTTCAACACCGACCCGGTCAATTTCCCCAACCAGCCCAACAAAGTAGCGCTGGAGCGGCAGGCCGCGGAACTGGCCTCGCTGGGGGTGCGCTGGATACGCATGGAGTTCTTCGCCGATTATGACGGCTCGGTCCAACCCGGCGAGATCAACTGGGAGAAGTACGACTGGTTCATCCGCGAGCTTGCGCCCAAGTACAACCTGAAGGTGCTCGCTCTGCTGAACGTGGGCATGGTGGCCTACAACGGCGAAACGCTGCGCACCCTCGCCTTCAACGATCCCGCCGACGGTGGCGGCAGCGACCCCACCGACGGCTCCAACCACTTCATCCGCGTCTTCAAAGCGCGCGCGCAGACGATTGCGGCCCGGTATGGGACGGCCATCAACGCCTATGAAATCATCAACGAGCCGAACATCAGCTTCGACCTGTGGCTCGATAGCGGGCACGGTTCGGCGGAGATAAAGCCGGAACGCTACGCCGCTCTCATCACTAACGGCTACCGTGCCATCAAGAGCGTGAACCCCCTGGCGCAGGTCATCGTTGGCGGCATCATGATAGGGTCGCCGCCGGAAGGGCAGGACCACAACCAGTTCGACTACCTGTACCAGGTCTACACGTCGCGCTGGGTCCAGAAGTACCAGGCCGATGGGTTCAGCACGCGTGCGGGTTGGAACGTGGTGCCGTGGGATGGTGTGGCGGTGCACCCCTACTTCCTGGACCACCCCGCTCTTTTCGAGCTGCTGCGCGAGTTCGCCCGCAAGTTCCGCGACCGTGGCGACCATAAGAGCAAGCTCTGGATCACTGAGATTGGGCAGCAGGCCGTGCCGCCCGCCAATCGCGGCGACTCGCCCACCGAGCAGGAGATAAAGCAGTCGGACTACCTGCGCGGCCTCTACTCCGGCATCCTGTCGGACCCGGAGCTGCGCTCGATAGTGCCGCACGTCTTCTGGTTCAAGTACGAGGACTTTGTGCCCGGCAACTACACGCACAACTACGGGTTGGTGAGGCTGATGGAAAATGAGGCCCGGTTGGGCTACCACCATTCCGGCCAGGTGGAGATACGCAAGCTGGCCTACCGGACCTACCAGGAGCTTGCTCGCGGTGGCCCGATTACGCAGCCCGTGGACCAGGCGCAGGTGCTCGGAACTGACCGGCTATACTTCGCAGAAACGGGACAGGCCATCGCCCCGCAGTTCACCAATTACTGGCGCGACCACGGCGGCCTGGAGCTATTCGGCTACCCCATCAGCCGCCCCGTGCCCCTCAACGGCTACTTGAGCCAATTCTTCGAGCGGGCCATATTCGAGTACCACCCGGAGCACGCAGGCACGCCCTATGTGGTGCAATTGCGGCTGCTAGGCAACGAATTCACGCAGGGGCGCACGTTCGACAAAGCCGATACGTCGCAGCTGACCCCTGAAATGCTCTACTTCCCCGAAACGGGGCATACCTTGGGTGGGGCCTTCTTGAAGTACTGGCAGGAGAACGGTGGGCTACCGGTCTACGGCTATCCTATCTCGCAGGAGATAACCGAAGTGTCACCCACCGACGGCAAGGAGTACAAGGTGCAGTACTTCGAGCGTAACCGCTTCGAGTACCACCCTGAATCCGCGGGCACTCGCTTCGAGGTGCAACTTGGCCTGCTGGGGGCCAACATGCTCAAGCTCGACCTGTGGTGGCGATAGCTCCTGGGTGACTAAACGCCAAGACGCCAAGACGCAGAGGACGCGCCAAGTAGGTTAAGGTTTGGAGAGTAGAAAAGGACCGGAGTACGTGATGTTGTACTCCGGTCCTTTTGCTTGGAGCACCTTCATAACCTTGGCGTGGTCCTTGGCGTCTCCGCGTCTTGGCGTTTAGAACCTGTGTCGGATGTCCTGTATCACTTTATTTCCGGCAAAGAGACCCAGTCGTAGCCAATCTCAGGGTCGTCGTGGGGGATGCGACCTTCGTCCTTGGGGTCGTAGGTGTTGGAGGTGACGTACACGAGGTGAGCGGGGCCGCCTATCGCCTTGCAGCCGTGGGCCACGCCGGGAGGTATCTTCAGGATTCGCTGCCCGTAGTCGCCTCCCATGAACAGTTCCTGCAAGACGCCTTTGGTGGGCGAGTCGGCCCTGGTGTCGTAGAGGGCCACCTTGAGCACGCCGACCGGCACGTACCACCAGTCGATCTGGTGCTTGTGGATGTGCCAGGCCTTCGCCACGCCGGGGTGCATGAGCGAGTGGCTCAACTGGGCGAAGCCTTCCCCAAAGAAGTCATCGGTCTTGCGGATAAGCTCGCGAAAGAAACCGCGTTCGTCCGTGTGAGTTACCAGTTCCTTTACCACCACGCCTTCGATTTCAGGCATCCTTGTCTCCCTCTAGTCAAAAATAGGCCCGCTTAGAATACCGGCTTATACGCCATGCTCACCATCTTCATCTTCGTCGGAAGTGGTGAGGGGGCGCGCCTTCAGGTCGCTGAGTATGCGAGGCAGGTCTCGTGCCAGGTTTGAGTTGGCTAGCACGCGGGTGGCCCCTGCTGCTTTGGCTCTCTTGCGGCCCTCCGCGTCCATGTGGGGGCCGAAGGCGATCACCGGCACTCCGCGCCCCGACACCTCTCGTATTGCGGCTTCCCAGTCACCCCTCGAACCGAGGTCCACGACCATGACGGCTGCATCCGTTAAGGGCGCACCAGTGCGGGCGTTGGTGAAGCGGTAGCCTGTCTTCCGCGCCATGTTCTGCAACTGCACGCCGAACATCAAGTCCGTGCAATACAGCAGCGCCATAGGCTCGCCCGCCTGCTCCTGCCCGGTCTGCATCTTTCCTTCCCGCGCGTTTTGGTTTATCATATTGCCTGTACCAGTTGTAGTAGATGGTAAGCAGCCCTCTTTGAATGCAAAGGCGCGCTGCGGGCCTCTTCACATACCGGTTGCTACTCGTGGCATTTGTATCAGATGTTCAACGACTAGTCAAGCATAACCCAGCCTGGATTGGTAGAGGTCGAGACGCGTGGGCAACTTCTGGGACGGACCGGACAACAGCAGTTGGCAGAACCTGGCCTCGCGCCTGGAGGAGCAGACGCGCGTCTTCTGGGCAATCGACTCCATCTCCACGGCCATCAACTCAACCCAGACCACCGAGGAACTGCTGCAAAGCGCGTTGGGGCGAATAGCCGAGGTCACGGGCGCTCACCGGGGAGGCATTTACGTGCCCCAACCCGACGGCACGTGGCTGCTGGCGGTCAGGCACAACCTGCCTGATGATGTCAACGAGAAGCGGGCCGTCCTAGCGCCCGACGAACCCGCTCTGCGCCTGGTACTGGAATCGGGAGGACCCGTCACCCGGAGCGAGCGCCTGGAGGAATCGGGCGGGTTCGTCTCGCGGGCCGCCAAGGACGCGGGCACGCAGAGTTGGGCCGCGATAACCATCATGGCCGTCAACACGATCTGGGGCGTGCTGACGCTTTCCAGCCATAACTACAACGCCTTCAACACGGTGCACCTCGAACTGTTGCGCGTGGTGAGCCAGCTACTCGGCCTGTCGATTTCCAATGCGGTCATGCACGAGAAGGCGCTGGTGGAGGCTGACAGCGAGTTCAGAGGGCGCGTTGCCGAGATGGAGACGGTGCTGGGCAGTATGTCCGACGGCCTGCTCATGTGCGACAACTCCGGCACCATCGTGCGGGCGAACCGGGCGGCGGCGCGCATCCTGGGTATGCCTATGTCCAGCCTGGTGGGTAGCTGCGTCCTGAGTGGTGCCTGGCGCGCGGCTTCAGGAGAGCACGTGGACGAGGGCGAGGGGCAGGACTGGCCGCTGGGCAGGGTGTTCGCGCGCGGGGAGGAGTGCCGGAACTACCACATCCGGTGGGTGGTGCGCGAGGACCAGCGGGTGCTGAGCCTGACCGCCTCCCCGGTGCGGCGGCCAGGCGGCGGGCGAGACGGCGCGGTTATTCTGGTGCGCGACATCACGGAAGAGCGCGAAGCCGATGCTATGAAAGAGGAGTTCCTGAGCATACTCTCGCACGAGCTGCGCGGACCCCTAACCGTGATTAGCGGCTACGCCCAGATGTTGTCCCGGCGGCTCGGCAGGCTCGGCCTCCAGGAAGAGGTCAATTACGTGTCGCTGGTCAAGGAAAACGCCCTTAGAATGAGCGGCATGGTGGGCGACCTCGTAGACTCCGGGCGGCTGGAGTCGGGCGTGCAGGCTATCAACAAGGAGCCGGGCGACCTGGGGGCGTTGGTCATGAGCGTGGCGGGGCGGATCAGCACCGAGCAGAGCCACGCGCCGAACTTTCACACCGTTGACGTACGCATAGAGCCTGACCTGCCCCAGGTGGAGATGGACGCACGGCGCATCGACCAGGTGCTCACCAACCTCATCACCAACGCGGTCAAGTACTCACCCACCGGCGGCGCTATCATGGTGGCCGTGGAACGTACGCCTCCAGACAAGCATTTCGCGCTCCCCGCCAGTGATTACACCACCGCGGAGCTATCCCCGGCTAGCCTGATGGTGTCGGTCACGGACCAGGGAGCGGGCGTGCCGCCGGAGGAGCGCAGGCGCATCTTCGACAGGGCGTACAGGGGCGACCGGGGCAAGGAGATCAGCGCGCAGGGCCTGGGGCTGGGCCTCTACATTTCGCGCCTGGCGGTGGAGGCGCACGGGGGCCACATCGGCGTGGAGGAAGGTCCGGGCGGCGTGGGCAGCACCTTCTGGTTCACGGTGCCCCTGGAGTAGTCGCGCCGCCGAGACCTTCCAGGTGGCACAGGCGATTCGCGAACAAGATGCTGCGCTCGGTGCCGTCCACGCGCCACAGGTGCATGCCGGTATCCCCCGTGTGCAGCCACACCTCGATGCCCACAGGCAGGCGAGCGAACGCCCTGAACAGCATGCTTATCATGCCACCATGCGCGACAATCAATAGCCGCTCCGCGTCCGCGTGCTGCGTGGTGAGCCTCGACCAGACCTCCTCGGC
Organism: Chloroflexota bacterium; assembly: GCA_030913985.1. Classification (GTDB taxonomy): domain Bacteria; phylum Chloroflexota; class Chloroflexia; order QHBQ01; family JADMIH01; genus JADMIH01. The sequence goes on from JALZHI010000140.1 coordinate 9,046, forward strand.
GCGGAAGCGGAACTCCAGCATCGACTCGCCGCCCGGCACCCGCTCGTGTGGCGGCCTCTCGACCTCGGGCACCGGGTAGAGGCGTTCCGCTTCCTCGTACGGCAGTCCTGCGAGCGCCCCGTTGTTGAACTCCATCAGCCCCTCATCGTAGGTGACAACCATCCCGCAAGCGGCAGCCGTTATCTCGGCAGTTTCGGAGGCGCGCTTCAAGGGGCTTGCGACAATGGCCGACGGGACGCAGTTGCCCGCGATCCAGGCGGCTGCCAGGCGGGCCTGCTGCCTGCCAAGCTCGGTCAGGGGGAAATCGGCGCGACCTTCGTGCCTGTTCTCGATGTCGGCCACCGACTGGCCGTGTCGAAGTACCAGTATCTCCAGCAACTCTATTGGCCTTTCGTGCGTAAGGATAGGTGAGTATAGGCGCTGGTGTGCGCAGATGTCAAAGCTGGATACTAATCGTTGTCAGGCTTGTCGGGCAGAGTGGGGCAAGGAAGCAGGGCGTAATCAATGCTGCTGAATTAGAGCGACCCGGTACCATCCTTGTCATTCTGAGCGCAGCGAAGAATCAGCTACCCTTTCTTGAAAGTTGCTATCACAGTACCCAAAGCTCGCCTTTGTCATTCTGAGCGTAGCGAAGAATCTCGTCCCTCAGCACCCAAATATCACCTTTCTATGGGAGAGTAGTAGAGCATAAGAAAAGGGTAACACCTAAGAGAGGGGCGAGATTCTTCGCTGCGCTCAGAGGGTGTCTAATAAAGGTAAGGGGTAGATTTAGGCACAAGAACAAGGTGATATAGGCTGGAAGGAGCACAGGCTAGGGCACTCTAGGGCACTCATTGTGTCCACACGACCTACTTGGGAGGCTCACCGGCGCATCCTGATATATTCCTGCCCTGTTCCCCTTCTTACCTCACCCTATTATTAGACACCCTCTCAGAATGACAAAGGGGGAGATGGTCCTGCCGTCCGGCTTCGATACAGAAGGGTAGAACGTACAATGGCAACCTTTTTGCTATGTAGCTGCATTGCCGGTAGGTGGCGCTTCGTGCGTGCCGGTATTCGGCAGTGCGAAGGACGGATAAGAGGGGCCATTGAAAGTTGGCAAAGCACAGTGGCCGGTAGATGGTAAGCATGATAGACATCCTGGACGAAAGACAACTGGAGATTAGGCACGGCGAGCGGCAGGCGCTTGGGCAGTTGCTACAGGCCATCGAGCCGCTGGAGCCTGACCCCAAGGACAGCGGGGCGCTACGGCAGGCTGTGGAGGACCTGGAGGAGCTTTTCCTGCTCGTGGTGGTGGGCGAGTTCAACGCGGGCAAGTCGGCCTTCATAAACGCTCTCCTGGGGCAGAGGGTGCTTCCCGAGGGCGTGACACCAACGACCGCTACCATCAACCTCCTGCGTCACGGCGATCAGCCTACCGAACGACTCGTCTCCGATTTCGTGACCGAGCGCACCTTCCCCGCCGAATTCCTGCGTGAAATCAGTATCGTGGACACGCCCGGCACGAACGCTATCATCCGGCGGCACGAGGAGTTGACCCGCACGTTTGTGCCCCGCTCCGATATGGTGCTCTTCCTTACCTCCGCCGACCGCCCCTTCACCGAGTCGGAGCGCGGCTTCATGGAGACGATCCGCGAATGGGGCAAGAAGATCGTAGTGGTGCTCAACAAAATCGACCTGTTGCAGACGCCGGAAGACCTCGACCGCGTGCTCCACTTCATCCAGGAGAACAGCCTGGCGCTCCTCGGCCAGCAACCGGAGATCTATCCCGTGTCGGCCCGTCTGGCGCAGAAGGCGCGCGAGATGCAGCCGGGGATCGAGCGGGACGCCATCATGAACGCCAGCCGCATGGAGCAACTGGAAAAGTACATCTTCAGCACGCTGGACGAAGTAGGCCGCATACGCCTCAAGCTGTCCACGCCGCTGGGCATCGCCGGGCGGGTCGCGGAGCGGTACCACCAGGTTGCGCGCACCCGGCTGGCGGTGCTGGCCGAGGACTTCAAGACGGTGGAGAACATCGAGGGCCAGATAGGGCTGTATCGCCAGGACATGGAGCGAGAGTTCGCGGGACGCCTCTCGCAAATCGAGAACATCATCTACGAGATGCGCGAGCGCGGCGACGCATTCTTTGAGGAGACGTTGCGCGTGGGCCGCATCCGCGACCTGCTCAACTCGGAGAAGATCAAGCGTGAGTTCGAGGACCGGGTAGTAGCCGACAGCGCCCGGCGCATAGACGACGCGGTGAGCGGCCTCATCAACTGGATGGTGGACCAGGACCTGCGGCTCTGGCAGGCGGTGATGCAGTACGTCAGCCGCCGCAGAGACGCCGGGGTCGCCTCTACGCCGGGTTTTGACGAGCACGTGATAGGCAGCATCGGCGGGCAGTTCGAGTCGAACCGGGAGTCGTTGTTGCGCTCGGTGGTGCTGGAAGCCCGACGGGTGGTGGAGACCTACGACCGCAGGCAGCAGGCCGATGCCATAGCGCAGGACATGAGGACGGCGGTCGGACAGATGGTGGTGGCAGGAGGCGGGGTGGCCGTGGGGGTCCTCGTATCGCTGGCCTTTGCGGCGGCTTTTATTGACATAACAGGCATCACAGCCGCGCTGGTGTCGGGGGCGGCGGGCCTGTTCGTGCTGCCGTACCGCAAGCGCAAGGCCAAGCAGGAGTTCCGCGAGCGCACCCATGAGCTACGCGACAAGTTGGTAGCCGCTATGAGCACCCAGTTCAACACAGAGCTTGACCAGTCGACCAACCGCATCAGGGAAGCCCTCGCCCCGTATACTCGCTTCGTACGGCTGGAGCAGACCCGCATGACGGCGGCGGACGCGGAATTGAGGCGCATTCAGGAGAGCCTCGACTCGCTCCGAGCGCAGGTGGAGACAATAGGCAGGTAAGGCATCACAAACAAGAAGGAGAGCAACATGGCGAACACACCCGAAAACAGGGGCGGCGACCCGGAAGAGCAGGACGTAGCCAAGCTAGGAGGTCCCACCGCGCAGGCAATGGGCACCGAGTACCAGATGGTGTCGGAGGCGGGCACAACGACCGCGCAGGCCACCGGAGAGGTATCTGGTGAGGCCGCCGGAGCCGAGCACATGGAGCACACCGGGCGCGAACCGGAATACTACTACAGCAAGCAAACCGCCCAGGGCACGGCCGACGGTGGCGAGATGGTGAACAAGCCACATGATACATTGGGCGAAATCGGGCGGCACCGCCAGGCGCAGCCAGATGCCCGTGAGGAACATGGCGAGAAGGGGACGTAGTCTCTTCCGGCGTTGGAGCAACCGATGTCTGACACAAAAGGTGACACTGCGTCCCAGGTGCCTGGCGTGAGCGTCCGCCGCGCGACGCCTCAGGAGGGGCCAGCCATAGTGCGTCTTATCACGGCGCTGGCCGACTTCGAGAAATTACCTCCACCAGATGAAGCGGCCCAATCCCGCCTCCTGAACGACGCGTTTGGCCCCCACCCTCGGTTCGAGATCTTCCTTGCCGAGCACGAGGGAGAGCTTGCCGGGTATGCCTTCGTGTTCGAGACCTACTCCACCTTCCTGGCCTTGCCGACCTTGTACCTGGAAGACTTATTCGTGCTGGAGGAGTACCGGGGCAGGCGCGTCGGGTACGCCCTCTTCCGCCACTGCGCCCAGGAAGCAGTACGCCGGGGCTGCGGACGCTTCGAGTGGACCGTGCTCGACTGGAACCAGCACGCCATCACTTTCTACGAGCGACTGGGTGCCCGCCACTTGGACGACTGGCGTATCTACAGGCTCGACAGGGCGGGGCTGGATAGGCTGGTGTGTGAAACGTGAAACGAGAAACGTGATGCGGCTTGCTCAACAGGGCACGTGAACAGGGGGAGTTGGTATAACAGGACCAACTCCCCCCATGTCATTCTGAGCGCAGCGAAGCATCAGCCACCCTTTCTTGATCGTGGCTACCCCAGCCACTTAAGCCCCGCCTTTGTCATTCTGAGCGAAGCGAAGAATCTCGTCCTCTACTAGGGTGTTTCCTCTTTCTTGCGGTGCATACTTGCTGAAGGAAAAGTGGTACTTGGGTGCTGTAGGACGAGATTCTACGCTCCGCTCAGAATGACAAAGGGCGGCCTTTGGTGCTAATTTCCTCTTTGGGGCTGCCCGTGGGCAAAACTTAGCTGCTTAGCTGACTTTGTTGCTGTGATGTTAGCCAAATATCGAATTGGCTTACCGTTTGATCTATCGTTTGCTGCTGCCAGCCGTAGACTGACATAGCGGCTGAGAGGTAACGGCTGCTTACGTCAGCTCGGTGCGAGGTCGGGGACTCGCCGCGCCAGTGTCTGTGCAAGAAGTCGAGAAAGCGGCCGAACGGTAACAGGCGGCGGTAGATCAGCACCCGGCGCTCCAGCATTATATCCCCGGCCTGTCGCAGGTATGGACCCGCAAGGTGCTCTACTAGCGCCTCGTTGCCGGAGAGGGCCATCTCCCACACGGCGCTCGCTAGCTCGTATGCAGGGTCGCCCAGGCCGAAGCGCGACCAGTCCACCAGCGTCACCCGGCGGTCCTCAAATATGACGTTGCGCATGGTCAGGTTGCCGTGGACCGGCACCAGAGAGGCCCCCTGCCAGAAGCGGATGTGGGCGTTCGCATCGCCCGACACCGATTGCACCAGCCCCACGAGTGATTCTTCTAACGCCGGTGGCAGCGAGGCCGTGAACTCCGGTGGCAGGTCGCGGTACTGCTCGTGCACGCGGTTCCACCAGCCTGCTAAGTTGCGTGGCTGCGGGGCCACAAGCTTCGACTGCAAAGGGCGGCCGTGTACCTGGCGTAGAGCGCGGGCAAGTCTCTCCGCGTGGGCCTCGGTGAGGTATGCAGCCTCGGCGGTAAGCCCCTCTGCGCGCCTGTAAACAACCCCATAGCCGCCTAACTCAGCGGGCATCTCGCCAGACCACACAAGCCCGGGCGCTAACCCCTCATCAGCATACAACTCCAGCGCGGTAGCTTCTGCCTGGGCCGAGTCGCG
>JALZHI010000141.1 GCA_030913985.1 Chloroflexota bacterium
GTCGTATAGATATCCCCTGGAACTCTGAGCACAAAGCCCCAACCCTGTCATCCTGAGCGCAGCGAAGGATCAGCCACCTGTGTTTGGCTGTCCCTTTTGTAGCACATCAGCCCCACCCTGTCATTTAGAACGGAGTGAGAAATCTCGTCCTCCACGCGACTGTCTCTACTTTCTTGTGGCACATTGTTGCAGTAAGAAAAGGGCTGCTTTGGGTGGTGAGAGACGAGATTTCTCACTTCGTTCGAAATGACAGGGTGGGGCCATGTGCTCATCTCCGCATCTCTTTTCTGACTTAGCTTCTATTTGCTATTATGTGTATTCGAGCAGCAAGAAGGGTTCGAGCGTGAGCACCCCGGCGCATGCCTACAAGGTAATGGTCAATGAAAACTCCCACTACATGGACGAGGCCGAACGATACGAACACGACCGGTTCCATAGCTGTGAGGAGGCCATCGCGGCCTGCAAGAAGATAGTTGACGACTACCTGCTAGCCAACCACAGCCCCGGCATGGCCGCCGAAGAGCTTTTCAGGAGCTACACCACCTTCGGTGAAGACCCGTTTGTCCTTACTACCGATGAGCAGTGCCAATTCTCAGCCTGGAACTACGCACGGCAGCGGTGCGAAGTCCTCTGCACACCGCATTACGGCGGGCAAGGAGAGCCATAATGACAGGACCGTCCCTGATTGACACATGGCGCAAGATCATAGTAGGCGAGGGCAAGTCGTGGGTGCTGTTCGAGCACGGCACCTGCGTTATCCTGACCAGTCCTGTCGAAGACCTGGCCGGCGCGGCAACGGCCCTGCTGAAGGACTGGGGGCCTGTCATACCCGGCACCCCCGCGGGCGACTTCAACGTCATAGCCCTGCACGAGGACCCCGGCTGGGTGGTCACCTCCCACCACGCCGACATCCTTACCTATGTTGGCAAAGACGAGTTCGGGGAGGGAGAAGCGCCGGACGACATGGTAATCGGCCTCATCGGCAGGGCCAGACGGCACCAGGACGCCCAGGAGCTTCAGATCGTTCACACCGAGGGGTGACGTTCGCGACGGAATGCGCCAGCAACCGAAATCTTACCAGCGGTAGGATCAACGCTGCCCGAGCTATTAATCACGTAAGAGGGACGGCATTTTCGATGCCCCACGCAGAGCAAACAGACAGGCAAGCGCCCTCAACGACCCGCCTTGCGCATATCACCGCCAGCTACCTGCCCGACACCGGGGGCATAGCTCGATACGCGCACGACCTGGCTGCATGCCGCCCGCCAGGCACGTGCTCCGTAGTCGCCCCCGCGCCTGGAAAACGCACCCAGGTCGAGATCAAGGATGGAGTGCGTGTCATCAGGGTAGCGAGGCAAGCGGTGGTGCACTCCGAGCCGACCGGCATCGTGCCCCTAGGGCTGGGGCGCACGTTGCGGCGGCTGAGCGGCACCTGCGACCTCTTCCACGCCCACCTGCCTTTTCCCGCCCTGTTGGGGCTTGCACCACTTGCCGGGCGAAGGGTGCCCTGGGTAGTCACCTACCACAACGAAATCCAGGGCAGCCTGGGCATACCGGGGCCTGTGCGGGCCGTACACGACTTCCTGCTGCACCGGCTACTCGCCCGCTCGCGCTCTATCATAGTGACCACCGCCAGCTACGCACGGGCCTGTCCCTCCCTGGCTGCATTTCAGCGCAAGGTACGGGTGGTGCCCTACGGCCTCGATGCCGAAGCTTTCACCGCTTCCATCGAGCACTCCGCGATTACTCGCTCCGACAATACCCTACTGTACGTGGGGAGACTCGCTTACTACAAGGGGCTGGACGTGCTGCTCAAGGCTTTACGCGGGCTACCCAATACGCGCCTGATAGTCGTGGGCGAGGGGCCGGAAGGCGAGGAATTGCGCAAGTTATCTGCCCAACTAGGTGTCCACGAGCAGGTAGAGTGGCGCGGGCGTGTAAGTGACACCGAGTTGCCGGTCCTGTATAGCTCAGTGGCGGCGTTTGTGCTGCCTAGCACCGGCTTGAGCGAAAGTTTCGGCATTGTGCAGTTGGAAGCGCACGCCTGCGGCACCCCGGTAGTGAGTAGCAACCTGCCCGGGGTTCGAGAAGTGAACCCCGATGGTGTATCGGGGCTGCTGGCCCAACCAGGGGATGCAGACGACCTCTCACGGAAGTTGAAGCTGCTACTGGGCGACCCCGAGTTGCGCAACAAGCTGGGGGAGCAAGCGCGCCGCCACGTACGTGAGCAATTCCCGGTACGGCGGATGCTCGCAGGGGTAGCCGACGTTTACAGGGAGGTGCTAAGGGAGCGGATGTCTCACAATTAGCGCCACAGAGTCGGTAAGAGAAGCCCGTCGATTGATCTAGTACAAGATTCCGAGTACGAAGGCCGACGCCCATCGATTAAAATCGAGGGCTACACCTTGCAAAGTCCCCGGATGGGGACTAATACATCTTATCAGGTCTCTTGAGGTTCTATGAGATGAACCAGTCTGCCCTGCGGCAGACTTCGCAAGGTGTAGCCCTCGATTTTAATCGATGGGCGTCTGATGCCGACGACACCACAAATACTCTACCCAACCCTGACCTGGCGCTCTCTTGCTGCCCACCTGCTCACCCCACTCCCCACAGACGACCAAACCCCCGTCTTGACACCTCCATCCCCCTTTGCTATGCTACCCCCACAGTAACCCGGCCAACGTAGTCTGAGGTGATATGAAGCTAGTTACTTTCTCCCACTTGCACCGCACCGCGCCCGACAGGGTAGAGGGGCAGGATACCCACGTCGGCATCTATCTCCCCGGCGACGTGCCCCGTATTCTCAACCTGGAAGCGGCCCACGTCTGGCTCAACAAGAAGCGCGGAGGCATTTCGCCCCACCACCCACCCATGACCATGCTGCAACTGCTCGACGGCGGGGCGGACGCAATGGACCGGGTGCGCAACCTGGCCGAGATCGTGTGCGCCGACGACGCGGGGCTGTGGGAATGCTCGCAGCCCCTGGACGACGTGCAACTGCTCGCGCCCATCCCCTTCCCGCGTACCATACGCGACTTCTACGCCTTCGAGCAGCACGTCAAGACCGCCCGTGCCTTGCGCGGCCTCGACATGATACCGGAATGGTACGACCACCCGGTCTTTTATTACTCCAACCCCGGCGCGGTCTACGGCCCCGACGAGGAAGTGCCCTACCCTCGCGGTTCGCGGGAAGTGGACTACGAGCTAGAAATCGCCTGCGTCATAGGCAAACCGGGCCGCGACATAGACGCCGAGGAAGCCAACGAGTATATAGCGGGCTACATGGTCATGAACGACTGGAGCGCCCGCGACACCTGGCGCAACTTCGAGTCGAAGCTGAGCATGGGCCCCGCCAAGAGCAAGGACTTCGCCAACTCGCTCGGCCCCTGGCTGGTAACACCCGACGAGTTGGAGGACGTGCGCCAGGGAGATGGCAAGGACACCCGCTACAATCTCGGCATGAGCGCCAGGGTCAACGGGCGGGAGCTATCGCGGGGCAACGCCAACACCCTCACCCACACCTTCGCCTCGATGATCGAGTGGGCCTCCACCGACGTATGGCTGCGCCCCGGCGACGTGCTAGGCTCCGGCACGGTGGGCACCGGCTGCATCCTGGAGCTACGCCCCGAAAACACCGGTGGCTGGCTAAAGCCTGGAGACGTGGTGGAGCTTGAGATAGAGAGACTGGGGGTGTTGCGGAACAGGCTGGTGGGGCAAGAGTAGAGGGGTATCGGTAGGAATGGAGCAGGATTATACAGCTAAAGTATGGCAACAAGGTGATTGGTTCGTTGCTCAGTGCCTGGAAGTTGATATTGCCCGCAAGGGCGAGACCGAAGAAGACGCGTTGGCTAATCTGAAAGAGGCTTTAGAGTTACGCTTCGAGCCTCAAAGCGCTACCAGTGTGACCGACCTTAAGGGTTCCGCTGGTTCGCTAGATCAACCCAAAAGCTGGGAAGAAATAATCCAGATCGCCCGTGAGGACCACTTCGAAGAAGGAACGAGCAGGAGAAGCTAATGCAAGCCCGTAAAGCAACATTACTGCTAACATCACTCCTGCTGATAGCGGTCTTGCCGTTGCTGCCCCAAAGCCCCACCCGCGCCCAGGAAACCAGCCACACCTTCCCCGAAACCGGCAAGACAGTCCGCGGCATCTTCCTCCAATACTGGACCACCCACGGCGGCCTCGCCCAGCAAGGCTACCCCATCTCCGACGAAATGATGCTCAGGAGCACCGACGGCAAAGAGTACCGCACCCAGTTCTTCCAGCGTGCCGTATTCGAGCACCACCCCGAATTCGCCGGCACCCCCAACGAAGTGCTGCTGAAGCTGGTGGGCCAGACCTTCTACGACCGACACTTCCAAACCAGCCCTCCCCTTAATCAGACAGTAAACCCCACCAACACCATCACCTTCAAAGAGACCGGCCACTCTATAGGCGGTAAGTTCCGCGCCTATTGGGAGAAGCACGGCGGCCTGGCACAGCAGGGCTACCCGATGACTGACGAGTTCAAGATGGCGAGCACAGACGGCAAGGAGTACACCACTCAGGTGTTCCAGCGTGCGGTGTTCGAGTTGCACCCAGAGTTCGCGGGAACGGAGAATGAGGTCTTGTTGAGGTTATCGGGGGTTGAGGAATGGGAGGAAGTGAATGGGTCGAAACCAGTAGCTACGCCCTCTGAAGGACCAGGGACGCCTACCTCACTACCTAAGGTAACTCCGACAGCAGGAAACCAGTCGGTATTAGGTCCCGAGGACTATCAGACAACCTTTGTCGGTAAGGAGGGGCAAACCCATACGTTTACCTATGATAATGCTCCTGAATCCGAAGATTTACTTACGGTCGCGCTCACTCTTGATACCCAGGAAGATAAGGATGACTATGCAGAATTACTAAAGAGATCTGGTAGAACGTCGGATTTTTCTTTTATAGTTGCAGGATACGATGAAAGTACCGGTGAACCACCAGAGGGTTGGTTTGGTTATGGTTACAATGCTCCAGGAGGGCCTATATTAGAAGGTATAATGAAATACGATGAGAATGGTAATTTACTGTTCAAATATAGGAACAGGAATACTCTTAACCCAGTCAAAAATAATGCTGTCTTAGCACGAATATATGGTACTAACCTAGGGAGGATTATCATCTATGCTTCTATGAGTGATAAGAACAGTAAAGGGGTAATAACAACTCGCGACTTTTATAATCAGATCGGTGGAGATCCTACAGCATTAAGAATTGCACACAAAATGGGGTTTGACGTCAATGGATACCCTTCTAATTTTGCACAAAACGCTTGGCCGACATTCTGGACAATAAAAAGGCCATAGCAGTGAAGCATAAAATGAGCAAGAACAACCCGCAAAGGACCAGCATCTCGAAAGCTCAGTCCTTTGAAGAGGTTGCCGACTTCTGGGACACCCATAGCCTAGCCGATTACTGGGACCAGACCAGCGAAGTAGAGTTCGAGGTACGCGCTAAACGCAGAAGCTGGAATGTGCTCAATCAGGCTGAGCAGGGCGAGAGGCAGTCCCAGGCACTCAACAACGATAAGCTATGATATTATGTAGAAGGTACCGTTATAGTAAAGCACCGCAAATTGATGAAGGGATAATCAGCTAGCAGGATAGGCGATCAGCACCAGAGGTTAGGTATGGCAAAGGCTGTGACTCTAGATGAAATCGTACAACTCACCAGGCAGCTTTCTCTCCTGGATAAGGTGCGCCTTATAGAACAGCTTGCCCCTCAGATTGAGCAGGAGCTAAAGGTTGTTCAGCCTGCCGAACGGACACCTTTACGTGGATTATGGAAGGGCGTAGATATTAGTGAAGAGGAAATAGCCGAGGCTCGCAGAGAAATGTGGGGCAGTTTTCCTCGTGAGGATATTTGATGCCCGATGCTGTTACCGATACTCATGGGCTGGTATGGTACCTGGAAGATGACCCACGTCTCGGCTCCGCGGCCCGTGCGGCTTTTGAGGCTTGTGACCGCGGCGAGATAGCTATTTATGTACCCACCATTTGCCTGGTGGAGATAGTGTACCTACAGGAGAAAGGTCGTATTGCTCCCACATTGAAAAGCCTCTTTGATGCCGTACTACAGTCTGGAGCTACGCGCCTTGTTCCAACCAACTTAACGGTCGAGATAGTAGACTCACTTAATCGAGTATCTAGAACCGATATTCCTGACATGCCGGATCGTATTATTGTGGCTACTGCCCTGCACCTGGGCCTACGATTGATTAGCAGGGACAGCAAAATCCAGGTCACATCCGTCCAAACTATCTGGTGAAATTGGAAGCACGATTAGAGCAGACGTAACCAGCCCGACAGGAGGTCCAACGATGCCCTTCTACCACAAACTAGGTAACATCCCCCACAAGCGCCACACCCAGCACCGCCGCCCCGATGGCGTGCTCTACACTGAGGAGCTATTCGGCACGGAGGGCTTTTCGGGGTGCTCGTCGCTGCTGTACCACCACCACCCGCCGGTCAGGGTAGTCAACATAGAGCCGTGCGAGACCGAGCCGCTGGAGGAGTGGAAGCTGCCGGTGCAGCGCCACGTCCACACCCGCACCAAGAGCGCCCAACCCCAGGGCGACCCCATCTCCGGCCGCCGCGTGCTCATGTTCAACAACGACTGCCGCCTGGGCATCGTCCTCCCCGCCGAGCCGATGGATTACTACTATAAGAACGGGCAGGCCGACGAACTCTACTTCATCCACGAGGGCACGGGCCGCTTCGAGACTATGTTCGGCACCCTCCCTTACCGCGAAGGCGACTACGTGCTCGTCCCGCACGGCACCATCTACCGCATCGTGGCCGACGAGGATAGCAAGCAACGCTGGCTCACGGTGGAGGGCAAGTACATCGCCCCACCCAAACGCTACCGCAACGAGTACGGGCAGCTACTGGAGCACTCCCCTTATTCCGAGCGCGACCTGCGCGTACCGGAAGAGCTTGTCACGGTCACGGGCGACGAGGCAGGCAAGGGGCCGTACAAGGTGCTGGTGCGGGCCAACGACATACTCACCGCCTATTACTACGATCACCACCCGCTCGACGTGGTCGGCTGGGACGGCTACCTCTATCCCTACATATTCAATATAGAGGACTTCGAGCCTATCACCGGGCGCGTGCACCAGCCGCCGCCCGTGCACCAGACCTTCCAGGCCCACAACTTCGTGGTCTGCTCGTTCGTGCCCCGCAAGTACGACTACCACCCCCTCGCCATACCCGCGCCCTACAACCACTCCAACATCGACAGCGAGGAAGTGCTCTACTACGTCAACGGCAACTTCATGAGCCGCAAAGGCATCGACATAGCCTCCTTCACCCTCCACCCGCACGGCATCCCGCACGGCCCCCATCCAGGAGCCGCCGAAGCCTCCATCGGCAAAGAGGCCACCGAGGAGCTAGCCGTCATGGTCGATACCTTCCGCCCCCTCAAGCTCACCCGCTGGGCCGCCGAATACGACGACCCCAGCTACCCCACAAGCTGGCTCGAAACCAAGCACACCCCCGACATGCCAAGGGACACCGATTAAGGCTGCATATTCAGTTCCCAGTGTCAAGAGCCTGTTCCAAGCCTCATCTGGTATCAGCATCGAAATCAACAGTTCTTCGATGTTGGTGCCGGGAAGAAGCAGTAGATACGCACAAAGAACGGCTATGGCTCAGGTCAGCCATAGCCGTTCTTTGTGCGTATCTACTTGCAGATTGTGGCTGAGGTTATTTGTTCCCCGTCAGTGCCGTCGAATAACTGCTGCTGGAGCTACCAAAATAGTGCGTGCTCTTTGACACGTAGTAATGCGAAGTTGCGCCCGTGCATTGAATGTACCTGTAACCGTTGTATTTTTCGACGTTGTACTGATTGTAGACCCAGTTACTATCGGCGGTGAAAGTATTGCCACAGTAGCCTCCATCTTTCTCTTCCCAGGCATCATTTTTCACGCGTATTTGCGCCAGGGGACTGCCGCCGGTGACTTGGCCGGCAGTACGCCCGTACTGCCCATAAGTCTCACCGTCAAAGCAGGTCCGGGTGCTCCCCGACCTGCTAAGAAAAGAGTCGGTGGCGCTCCACGTTGGCGGGTACCAGTTGCAACAAGAATTTGCAGAACACGTCTCTGCAGCGTAAATACGCGGCGCATTGCTGCCAGCAACCAGCATGGCTAAAAAACCGAAACAGAAGGATGCGATAGCCACAGCCCGTGTGACCTGCTCCCAATTACCACCAGACATCCTGAACATTGGTGTTTCCTTCTCCTTGATAATACTTGACTCTAAACAGGCTATCTCGCGCTCCGCAAAGTCCGCAGTATCGCCAATACCTGCTCTTCTGTATAGCTTTGCCCGACCACGAATAGGAATGTACCATCCAGCTCCAACATAACAACTACCCTTCTGGGAGGATTGTCAATGTTACCGCCCGTGGCTACCCAGGCTGTGACCTCTTGCCCATCCACGCTGAGTTGTACGGGGTGACTCTCCGTCCAGAAAGCTGTAGTGTCCTGCATGTACGGCACAAGCAACTTTGCAGAACCTTGCATGATTACAAATGCCTGGCTAGTGGTTCCGGGCGCGCCAGGGGAATAGATAGTTTGCAGGCCAAGTCCGAACCCAGCCGCGGCTTGTATATCAAAGCTCCAAGTCTTTGCCCAAACTTCCTTCGGCACAACCGGCGACCTATAGCTGGAAGAGGTCAGTTCTAGATTGAACCTGGCTGCATCCGGTAGATACGGAGTGAAGGGAGCAGCAACAATCGCTTCCTCCAGACTTAGCAGCCGGGTCGCCAGAGCGTCAGCAGGGCCAGTATCATCCTGACCATCCTGGACAGGCACTTTGACCTCCGCGTGTGGGAACACTAACCAGTCTGCGGGCAAAGTACTCAGAGCGCGGATCACGGGACGCGTACTCTCGCGCCGCTCCACAACCACAACCCCCGTGGGCGTTAGGGCTGATTGCTCATAGCGCACCAGTTCCCTAGTCTCCTGATCTATCAGCCATGTCTGCTCTATGCCTTCTAGATGCAAATCGTTGAGGTATGGTCTTTGCCAGGGCGCGGGAACGTTGAGATTGTTCGCCAATGCGTCTGAAGATGGAGCCGGACGTCGTGCCCGCACAATCCAGGCAGGGCTGCCCCATGACGAGACGGTTGTGCCCACAACCTCTAACCCATCTTGCTGTGCAACTTCAGTCACTGTTAAGGCTTCCCCACGCGGAGGCTCTGCCGAGTCTACAAGTGTATGAGCGTAATCCGATGCCGACGTATAATAGCTGTAGCGATCACCATCCCGCACAATGTCGTATAAGAGCAGCCCACTACGATTATCACGCGTGGTCACCCGCCACTGGCGGGTATCTCCTCCACGAGACCAACGCTCCTCAACAAAAGTATCTGAGTAAAGGTGCAGCACCCGTTTGTGGTATGGGTCAGGCGGCTCTACAGCATGTGGATTGGACCGTTGGAAAACTGTCGTAGTGATATGGCTCACCTGGTTGGCATTCAGTAGCTCGGAAACGGGGCTAGTCGCCTCGTTCAACAATACGCGTGCGTCAACCGTGGAACTCCCACCCTGGATTCCTAAGCTAGTTAGGCTGCCTACCACAATGAGGCACCCTACCAAGAGACTTGAACTTAGCCTTCTATGCTTTCTAAGCATAATTGCTCCCCTTTACTGTTGCTTCGATATCACCCTTCAACGTTGCGGCCACTAAAACTTTCCGGGCAGCCTGCGGGTATTCTCCCGTTGGAGGTTGCCAACTATTATGCTCGTCCTTTAGAACTTGCCTGTTCTGCTCGCAATACCGAAGTGGCCGTTATCAGAAATGAACTCCATCGTGTGACGTCTGCTATTTATGACCAGTTCTAGCCCAGCAGCGGAGCCGAATGACAAATTAAGTCTACCAAAATAATATACAAGATAGCAATGCTAATATTCGTTAAATAACATACTATGTGACTTGCAGCTCCTGTGCCTCCTGTTGCGAGGCCTTTCGGCGTCCGTTAGCTTCGCTAGATAATGTGAAAAGGTCAGAAAAGCCTTTTCACAGCTTTATCCTGCGTCTATCGTATGTCAGCAGTCCATGCATCGAGTTAATCGCGTATGGTCCAGACTGTGGCACCAGTATTGCAGTATCTTGCCCTGGCGGCAGTAGACGCTGGTGATTGATTGGCAAGGCACTGGCCGCATAGGAGGGTAAGACAATGAGCGAAAGAGGAATGCTGCTGGCGCTACAGCGCCTGCACGACGACCCAGGCTTCATGGGCCGCATCTGCGACGACCCGTCCGGCACTCTCGGCATCTACGATATTGACGACGAAGAGCGCGAGAAGCTGATAGATGCTTGCCGCAACGGCGACGAGGGTATAATCGCCCAGATCGCCCGCAGCTACGGCGTTGACTGGAAGGCCGAGCACGTCACCGGTATCGGTGCGCTCGCTGAAGACGAAGTGAGCCTGGAGCAGCGCCCTAGCCTCGGCATCGAGGGTGGCATCTCTCCCGGCGCGCTAGCAGGCGACGGCTACAGGGGCGTGCAGTCCTAGCGGAATTACGAATTACCAATTACAAATTACGGGTTACGCGTTACGAGTTACGGGTAATTGGCAAAGAATAAGGGGCCTACATTGCGTAGGTCCCTTATTCTTTGCCTTTCGTGGTGCCGGAGCGGATGTAGAGGAGGGCGGCTTCCATGCGGCTGCTTACGTTCAACTTGGCGAGCACCTGGCTTACGTGCTTCTTGGCCGTGTTCACCGTGATACGCAACAGCCAGGCGATCTCCTTATTCGTCTTGCCTGCCGCCAGTAGCTTGAGCACCTCCAACTCGCGGGGTGTGAGGCTCGCAAGTGGAACCTTTTGCACATCCGCGTCGTGTTTATTGTGAGGGCCGGTGTCCGCAGGCAGGTCCATATGGGCAGCTCTACTTCTAAGGTCGCACCGTTGCCGGCTACCACATCTCGTCCGGGGCAGCCCGCCACCCACAGTATATGGAACTTATGTTCTAAAATCAAGAGCTATTTGCACAATGAAAGGAGCAAAACGCGCGACCGGAGAGCACCGCACGCTCGATAACAGATACCGGGGCTTAGAGAGAGTAGGTGCAAACATCAGCATGAGAGCGGCGTAAATTGAAGCAGGGATGAACGAAATGAAAAATGGGGGCTATTCAGCCCCTACCTCTTGCCGTATAATCGAGTACCACCTAAGGTGTAGTGGGCTTTCGCCCATGTAGCTGATTAATTGCACAAGCCCCGGATGCATAATAGCATCAGGGAGTTTGGTCTACAGATTAGAGCCAACTAAGGCATCTGAACGTCAATCTCCCACGTCCAACACTAAATAGATGCATAAATAACCAAATTTATATAGCGAGAAATGGAGCAGTACAATGGCTGTATCAGCAAATCAAACTAAGCATCCGAGGTCCAAACTCGGAAATCTCACAACGGCGGCAGTCGGTCTGTCGATGCTTGCGGCCTTCGCGGCACCGTACGCAACCCCGGCTGGCGCGGCGGCCCTCAAGACCGGCACCTTCTCCGACCCCGCTTTCGAGCGCGTCTGGAGCCGCACCGACAAGCCGGTTGAGGAGCGCAAGACCGCTCGCTCGTGGATGTGGGGGCCTGAGGGCCTGTACTCCGCCTACGAGCAGTACATGGAAGGCCCCGGCGGGCAGCACCTCGTCACCTACTTCGACAAGAGTCGCATGGAGATCAACGCCCCGGCGGCCGACCGCAACTCCCAGTGGTACGTCACCAACGGCCTGCTGGTGGTTGACATGATGTCGGGCAGGATACAGACGGGCAACAACTCGTTCGCGCCCTTCTACCCCAACAACGCACCCGTGGCAGGCGACGTCAAGACCAGCGGTAACGCGCCTACCTACGCTACCCTCGCTAAGGTGGCCTCGCTCAAGGGCGACAATCGCGCCCCCAACCGCACCGGCCAGGCAATCCAGGAGGGACTGGGACGCAACGGCAACATAGGTATCTTGCAGAACCTGTCCGGTTTCTCCAAGTACGCCGTGTACGAGCCGACCCTGGGCCACAACATCCCCGACGTCTTCTGGCAGTACATGAACCAGCGCGGCCCCGTTTACAAGGACGGCCGCTACGCTGACGACGTCGTGGTGGACTGGCTATTCGCGATGGGCTACCCCATCACCGAGCCTTATTGGATCCAGATCAACGTCGGCGGGCAGGACCGCTGGGTGCTCATGCAGGCTTTCCAGCGCCGCATACTGACCTACTCGCCCTACAACCCCGAAGGTTGGAAGGTGGAAATGGGCAACGTGGGCCGTGCGTACTTCGACTGGCGCTACTCGGGCCAGACGCCTCCACCCGCACAGACACCGGCACCGCCTCCCGCGCAGCCTACTCCTACACCCGCACCCAGCGCGCTGAGGTTGGGTATCAACCCCACGCAGGGCGACCTGAACACGGTAATCACGGTTTCGGCTTCGGGCTTCCAGCCCAACGTCAACGTAACGCTGATCGTTGAGAACGGCGGCGCGGGCTACCAGCGCCAGCTAGGCGTGGTCGCCACCAACAACAGGGGCGAGTTCTCGACCCAGGTGCGGGTACCGGCTGACGCGTCCAGGCTTGGCGAAGTAAGGATCACAGCCGTGTCCGGCGCTCAGAGGGTGTCGCAGACCTACAGGCTGGTGTTCGACCCCTCGATCAGGGTCACCCCGGACCGCTCGGTCGTGAACGGCGGCAACCTGAGGGTGCAGGGCACCGGCTTCCCCGGCAAGACCGATGGTCGGGTGGGTATCCTGGTGAACGACACCGAGATGCTGTGGCTACAGAACCTGAACACCAACGACCAGGGTAACTTCGACGTAACGGTGAACATCGGCCGCCGCCCTAAGAACGCCGTGATCCAGGTGATCGCCACCGTGGGCGGCAACTACAAGGCGGTATCGGGCAGGCTCAACGTGTACGAAGCGCCGGTCCCTGTATCGGTGAACGTCAACCCCGGTGTACTCGCGGTAGGCCAGATGGCGTTAGTCACAGGCAGTGGCTGGCAGCCTGGGGCCAGGGTCTCGGTCGGCCTGGGTTACACGGAAGTGCTAGAGTGGGTGGCCGCGCCGGTCGCTGACGCCCACGGCAACATCAACGCCAGCTTCGTACTGGGCGCGAGGTGGACCAATGGCGGACAGCTAACTCTATTCGCGGCCACGCCTGACAAGGTCGCCTCGACCAAGCTGAACGTCGCCGGGAGCGGTGGCGGGCCGGTAGTGCCCCAGGGCCTGGATATGCGGGTGGGCTACTACGGTGCTCCGCAGAATATCTTCAAGATACGTGGCTTTGGTTGGCCGGCAGGCCAGACGGTGAACCTGACACTCTTCTCGAAGGACGGCGCGATCAACGTCCCGATGGGTAGCGGCGCGGTGAAGAACGACGGCAGCCTCCAGATCAACTTCCAGCCCGCGGCTCCGTGGGCGGGCAGGGCTGACCTGGGTCTGCGGGCAACGGCTCCCAACGGCGCGGTGCTCTCGGTGAGGTACTTCCCGGCGGTAAGCATCGGCGGCGCGACGGTAGCGGGCAACAGCCACGCAATCACGGCTCGCCACCTGCCCGCTAACACCCCGGTGGAAGTGGTGGTACACATCGACGGTCAGGGCGACAAGGTGCTCGTTTCGGGTGTGACGGACGGCGCGGGTAACGTTACTCTCAACGTATCGGTGCCGCGCATCCCCAGCCAGAACGAGAACGACATCGAGTTCCGCACCAAAGACGGCCAGTACAGCGCGATATTCGAAGTCTAACAGGCAAACACACGACATGAGGAAAGGCCCGGCAGCAGCCGGGCCTTTCTGTTTGACCTAAATACCCTGGAGAGCCACCAATAGCAGAGCCGCCCCATACAAGGATTTCGGGCTGGTGCAGAGTCGGATTTGAGAACCCTGCTCCCCCTTGTCATTCTGAACGCAGTGAAGAATCTCGTCCCACGCTAAGGTGTTACCCTTTTCCTTGGCAAGTCAGGGGCACAAGGAAAAGTGATACATGGGTGGTGAGGGACGAGATTCTTCAC
>JALZHI010000142.1 GCA_030913985.1 Chloroflexota bacterium
CTCATCGAACGGCTGGCGGCCTCCTGGTCTGCTCGCGGGTTCGAGCGCCGCGGGGTCGGCAGGGTAGCCGAATGCCACCAGCATCGTCAGGTGGAGGTCGTCGGGGTAGCCGAGCAACTCCCTTGAGCCTTCGGGGCGGTGCAGCGTCACAATGCACGAGCCGACCCCCAGTTCTACCGCCGCAAGCTGCATGTATGCCGCTGCCTGCCCCGCGTCGAACATCACCCAGTAGTAGGCTTTTGGGTCGGGCGTCAGGATGGCGACGGCGAGCGCGGCTGTTGGCAAATGCCTGGCGTAGTCCCCAAACTGGGATAGCGCGGCCAGCGTCTCGGGGTCACGTATCGCGACGAACCGCCACGGCTGTGAGTTCTTCGAGGATTGCGACCTGCGCCCGGCGTATAGTATCTGGTTGACCACTTCCTCTGGCAGGGGAGTGGGTGCGTAATCTCGTACCGCCCGCTTGCGCCGTATGGCTTCTATAACTTCCATTGCGCTATCTCCTTTTTCTATATTGTCTCTCAGCCCATCGCTGATCTTCCATGTACCGCTCGTGCTATCCGTCGCTTCAATATAGCATCTCGCTAGGGCACCACGCACCCCATCGCCCTTTGTCATTCCGAACGCAGTGAGGAATCAGGTGGGTAGGGATGACGATGTATCGGAGCAACGGAGTGGACTTGCCGCCTTCGGTCCACTTTGCAACATTGTACGACAGCCACCTGATTCCTCACTGCGTTCGGAATGACAAAGAGCGGTGGAATGCGTGGTGCCCACCTGTGGCACAGCCGCGTCAATCAGGCGCTTAACGTCGTAGGGGCTTGCGACTACTTTAGGCAGGCTTCTTGCATGGTCCATACACGCGCCGTACTTGCCGCGCAATATCACAGGGGAGATGGTTAGCCATGAGCGAAGTTGAGCATGTACTTGACGTGCAGCACAAGTTGGGGGAAGGCCCCAGGTGGAACGCGGACGAGCAGGCGCTCTACTGGGTGGACATCGAGAACGATTCGTTCTACAGGTATTATCCCGGCGACGGCACATTCGAGGGGTTTGGGGTAGGGATGCCTGTGGGCGCGCTGGCCTTCAGGGAGGCGGGTGGCCTGGTGCTGGCGGTGCGCGACGGCCTTGCGCTTTGGGACTTCAACAAGTCGCGCCTCGATTTTGTGGCCGACACCGAGTTGGAGAAGAAGGAGTCTCGCTTCAACGACGGTGCGGTTGACCCCGAAGGTCGCTTCTGGGCGGGCACCATGACCCACGATGGCAGCGCCAGCAGCAGCCTTTACCGCCTCGACTCCGACTACTCGGTGCATACGATGGCTACCGGTCTCACCATCTCCAACGGCATAGGCTGGAGTCCCGACGGCAAGACGATGTACCACACCGACACCGAGAAGCAGGTGATCTATGCCTATGACTTCGATCTTGCTACGGGCAACATCGAGAACCGCCGCGACTTCGTCCGCACGTCCGAGGAAGCGGGGTTCCCCGACGGCCTCACTGTGGACGCGGAGGGCTTTGTGTGGAGCGCCTTCTATGGCGGCTGGCGGGTGGTTCGCTACGGCCCCGACGGTAAGCGGGAGCGCGAGGTACGTCTGCCCGTGGCTAACGTCACCGCCTGCACCTTTGGCGGCCCTGATCTCACCGACCTCTACATCACCACTGCATGGAGCGGCCTCAACGACGAGCAGCGCCGGGAGCAGCCCCTGGCAGGCGACCTATTCATGTTGAGCACTGACATCAAAGGCCAGCCCCAGGCGAAGTTCCGGGGTTAAGGCAGCCCCCGTGCTTGCCCGTTTCCCTGTGCTGTAACCGAGCACCCAGTCCCCAACGACAGCGGCGGATATGGTCCTGGTATCTAGCCCTGGCACAGCCCCAATATTACAGGTGGCATTTCTTTTGCAGGGAGCATGGGTTATCTCCGAGAGCCTGACATCAGAAATGGGGGCGCGAGAGCTATGACATCACCTTTCGACAACAGACGGGACGCGGGCCGCCAGCTTGCCGGGGCATTACAGCATTACGCCAATCGTCCCGACGTGCTGGTGCTCGCCCTGCCCAGGGGTGGCGTGCCGGTGGCCTTCGAGGTGGCCCAGGCGCTCGCCGCGCCGCTCGGCGTTTTCATGGTGCGCAAGCTGGGCGTGCCCGGACACGAGGAGCTTGCCATGGGCGCAATTGCCACTGGCGGCCTGATCGTGCTCAACGACAGCGTGGTGCAGGCCCTACAAATCAGCCGCCAGGAGCTTGACCGCGTGGCCGCCGCCGAGAGGGAGGAGCTCGCCCGCCGAGAGCGCGAGTACCGGGGCGACCGCCCACCCCCGGAGGTCCAGGGCCGCACCGTGATCTTGATAGACGATGGCCTGGCAACCGGCTCCACCATGCGCGCCGCCGCAGCCGCCCTCCGCCAGCAGGGTCCCGCCCGCATCGTAATCGCCGTGCCGGTATCCTCTCCCCAAACATGCCGCGAGCTTGGGGCCGAGGTAGACGAGATCGTCTGCCTGGTCACACCTGAAATGTTCTACGCCGTAGGCATGTGGTACATAGATTTCTCCCCTACCACGGACGAAGAAGTACGCGACCTCCTCCGGCAAAGCGACACCGGCTCCAACAACCACCCCACGTCCCCTGACACAACCTTCAACGCCGCCAATTGAGGCTTGAGTCTCTAAACGCGTCACGCCAAGGCACAGAGAACCCACTATGAGTACACAGAGGTCTCGTTGTCTGGGCACGATACAGCGTGCTCTAGTGGGCTTCGGCTATGCCCAATCCCCTGGACCACACTCCCACTCTGTCATCCTGAGCGCAGCGAAGGATCTCAAGAAGGTTGAGTAGGGATGCTGTTGAACATGCGGACAGTGGTGCCGATGGTTCGATGTAGAGACAGGGGCTGCATTTGAGATCCTTCGCTACGCTCAGGATGACAGGGGGGAATATGGTTCTGCATGCCCGAATCTGCTCCTGTTGGGAATAGAAGAGGGTATGACGCACGGTGCCGCTACACTCTCGGTGTTTAGATGACTGTCTGAACGAACGCTAAAAGTTACTGTCGGTAGACAAGTCTAAAGGTGCGTGGATTTACGTGTGGAAAGCCCCCGGTACGCCTGCGCAATGCGGTATAGTTAACATAACAGATTACCTGATACAGGCTTAAGAAAGAAAAAGTGAGAATATCAGATTCATGCAATTAGAAGAAAGACTGTCATTAGAAGAAATACTAGCGGGCCCATCTCTGTGTCCGCTCTGCGGCACGCCCACAAATGAGAGAGACCTTGCTGAGGCCTCATGGTTGTCTCCCGTAGCCGTGGCCGTGCTCGAAGAGCGCCATCCGCTGTGGGAGCTTGGGCACGGTGCCTGCCCGACTTGCGTGCAGCGCGTTATGTACGAGGTATTGCTGACCAGGGGAGAGCAGAAGCTTGAGGAAGCGTTCCTCACCGAGCTTTCCGTTGCCCCCGAGCTGGCTTTCGGCGTGCTGCCGACCCATATGCGCCTGCACGTGGACGAGCGTTACCAGGGCCGTGGCGTCACGTTGGCGCTGGTCGACTCCGGCTTCTACCCCCACCCCGACCTGACCACGCCTCGCAATCGCATCCGGGCCTGGGTGAACGCCACCACCGACCCCGTCAGCGCCCTCTTTTTTGACGAAGACGACCAGCCTGAGTGGCCGGGTTGGAACAGCGCCTCCGGCTCGCAGTGGCACGGCACCATGACCAGCGCGGTGGCCGCGGGCAACGGCTACCTGAGCCACGGCCTGTACAGGGGGTTGGCCCCTGAGGCCCAGGTGGTGCTGGTGCAGGCTCGCGGCAAAGACGGCTGTATCAGCAACGAGACGATTACCCGCGCCCTCCGCTGGCTGGAGGAACACGGCCCCGAGCTCGGCGTGCGCATCGTGAGTCTGTCGGTCGCTGGGGAGCCTGTCCGGTGGCTGGCGGGCAACCCGGTGGACGAGTCTATAGCCGCCCTGGTGCAGCAAGGCGTCACAGTCGTCACCGCGGCGGGTAACGCGGGCACTCGTGACCTTGTGCCCCCGGCTACCTCGCCCGATGCCCTAACCGTGGGCGGACTGGACGACCACAACAACTTCGACCCCGAAGAGATAGACTTGTGGCACAGCAATTACGGCGAGACCGTCACGGGCCGCATGAAGCCGGAGCTGGTCGCCCCTAGCATCTGGGTGGCGGCACCCGTGCTGCCCGGCTCGACCGTGGACGAAGAAGCGCGGGAGCTGTTCGCAAGGCGGCACCTGCGCGAGCCTGAGACCGAGTCCCGGATTGCCGCTCACAAGCTGATCACTCCGCACTACCAGCATGTAGACGGCACCAGTTTTGCCGCGCCCATCGTGTCGAGCGTGGTGGCCTGCTTGCTGGAGGCCAACCCCGACCTCACACCCCAGCAGATACGCAGGATACTCACTTCAACCGCGCAGCCCATTGCCGGGGTAGAGTTGGAACGACAAGGGGCGGGTGCGCTCAACGCCACGCTCGCCCTGGCCGCCGCCGTGCGGGTGGAGGGTGCCCCACTCGCGGGCTATCATAGGTCGCCGCAGGTAAGCCCCTACGGCGTTACCTTCTACCTGTACGACCGGCACACCCACTCGGTGCACGTGCAGGGTAGCTGGAACGACTGGGAAGGGCCGGGCGTGGAGGCGCAGCAGATATTACCTAACATCTGGCGCGCCCACATAGACAACCTCCAGCCGGGACGCTACACCTATAGGTTCCTCCTGGGTGGTGTCTACTGGCTGGCGGACCCCGACAACCCGGTGCGCTCTCCCAACAAGTACTGTGGCTTCGACAGCGTGCTTGAGATACCGGAGCAACCGGCCCCTCCCAATCTTGTCGTAGCCAAGGCCCAAAGCACTAAGCCCTCGGGACGCAAAGGCCGCGCCAAGAAAGCTAAGGCTTAACGAGCAGGAGGACCAGGGTACAACATAGGTACCCTGGTCCTTTTTGAACCCTTCAAACCCCAATCAACTTGGCGTGGTTCTTGGCGTCTCCGCGTCTTGGCGTTTAGAAAGTCCCCTCCCATTCAGGACCAATAACCGGCCAGGGTAGGACCGAACTACCCCCTATCGTGATAGACTAACTGCTTCGCCTTGTGTTATAATCGGCTGAGTGGTAGTCGGCTCAACGGGCGTAGCCGGCAGGGATGTGCGGCAACCGCATCGCCCGAAAGTCCCCACTTGGACCTCTTCCCACACTTGCACGCAACAGTAGAGGCGGTAGGCACTTTACATGGTACGAACTGATATGGCCGAGGACCCTTCCCAGGACATAGTGGAGTACCCCCTGCTCCCGCTCAAGAACGTAGTCGTCTTCCCGCGTACCATCGTCAACCTGACGATTGGGCGCACCCGCTCGGTACAGGCCCTCAACATGGCGATGAGCGGCAACCGCTGCCTCATCGTGGACGCCCAGCGCGAAATCGAGACGGACGAGCCGGACCCTGAGCACCTCTACGAAGTTGGCACCCTGGTGGAAGTGCGCCAGGTGCGCCGCCAGGCCGACGCGACCTTGCAGGTGGAGGTGGAGGCGCTGCGCCGCGTGCGCATCGACACCATCATGCAGGAAGAGCCTTGCTTCACCGCCTCGGTCGTGTTCATCACCGAGAAGCCCTCGTCGGGCCGCGACACCGAGACGTTGATGCAGCAGCTTGTCGAGTTGTTCGACAAGTACTCCTCGCTCAACAACAAGGTGCCCGCCGACGCCCTGGAGCACATCCGCGCCGCCAAACAGCCTGGCTACATGGCCGACTTGCTGGCCGCCCACCTCATCTCGGACGTGCACGACCGCCAGAAGGTGCTCGAAATGGCCGACCAGGGCGTGCGCCTGCACCATATGGCGGGGGTGCTCATCAACTCGATTGACATAATCGAGACAGAGCAGCGGGTGCGCGACAAGGTGCGGGCCTCCCTCGACAAGAACCAGCGCGAGTTCTACCTGCGCGAGCAACTCAAGGCTATCCACGATGAGCTGTCCAGCGAGGGCGGCAACGAGATGGCCGAGTTGCGCGAGAAGCTGGAGGCGAGGGGTCTGCCATCCGAAGTCCTGGCGCGCATGCTCAAAGAGGTAGGCCGCCTGGAGCGGATGCCCTCCGTCTCGCCCGAAAGCACCGTGCTGCGCAACTACCTCGACTGGGCGCTCGCCCTCCCCTGGAAGGAGCGCACCGAGGACCGCATAGACCTGCCCCTGGCGGAGCAGATCCTCGAAGAGGACCACTACGGCCTCGGCCAGGTGAAAGAGCGCATACTCGACTACCTGGCGGTGCGGCAGCTTACCATGCGCAGGCGGTCTGAGTCCAAGGGAGATGGCTCGTCCGAGCAGGCTCGGCAGC
The DNA here is from genome assembly GCA_030913985.1 of Chloroflexota bacterium. GTDB lineage: Bacteria > Chloroflexota > Chloroflexia > QHBQ01 > JADMIH01 > JADMIH01. Next base: position 6,331 of record JALZHI010000142.1, read on the forward strand.
AAGGCGCGATCCTCTGCTTCGTTGGCCCTCCTGGGGTAGGCAAGACCTCGCTGGGCCAGTCTATCGCCAAGGCGATGAATCGCAAGTTCGTGCGCCTGTCGCTGGGCGGCGTGCACGACGAAGCCGAAATCCGGGGCCACCGCCGCACCTACGTGGGCGCGATGCCTGGCCGCATCATCCAGTCGATGAAGCAGGTCGGCACTATCAACCCCGTGATGCTGCTGGACGAGATCGACAAAATGACCGCCGATATGCGCGGCGACCCCGCGGCGGCCATGCTCGAAGTGCTCGACCCGGCGCAGAATCACACCTTTGTGGACCACTACATGGATGTGCCGTACAACCTGTCGGACGTGCTCTTCATCGCCACGGCTAACAACCTGCACAGCATACCGAGGCCGCTGCGCGACAGGATGGAGATAGTAGAGATAGGCGGCTACACGGAGGAAGAGAAAGTACAAATCGCGCGCCGGCATCTGCTGCCGAAGCAGGTAGAAGCGCATGGCCTGGAAGTCGGCTTCCTGGAAGTACCCGACGCCAAGCTGCGGACCATCATACGCACCTATACTCGCGAGGCTGGGGTGCGCGACCTGGACCGCAAATTGGCTACTGTTTGCCGCAAAGCGGCACGCAGGGTAGTGGGAGGCCGCATCACACGCGTCAGGTTGAGCCAGCATAACCTGGAGGAGTTCCTGGGACCCGCGCGTTTCCGGGCGGACGTGGAGGCGCGGCACGACCAGGTGGGCGTGGCCGTCGGCCTGGCCTGGACCGAGCACGGTGGCGAGTTGCTGCCGGTAGAGGTGGCCGCGATGCCGGGCCGGGGTGCCCTCACCATCACGGGCCGCCTGGGTGACGTGATGCAGGAATCGGCGCGGGCGGCGCTTACCTTCGCCCGCTCCAGGGCCTCCCAGTTGCAACTTGACGTTGAGGGCCTGGACAAGCTGGACCTGCACATACACCTGCCGGAAGGCGCTATCCCCAAGGATGGCCCGTCCGCCGGTATCACGATGGGTGTCGCGCTCATCTCGGCCATCACCAATAGGCCCGTGAGAAGTGACCTCGCCATGACCGGCGAAATCACGCTCACCGGGCGGGTGCTGGCGATAGGCGGCCTCAAGGAGAAAGCACTGGCCGCCCACCGCGCGGGCATGAAGTACGTCATCGCGCCCATGCCGAACAAGCCCGATTGGGCCGAACTGCCCCGTGCCGTCCGCGCCGAGCTGGAGTTTGTGTGGGTGGAGTCGATGGACCAGGTAATTGCCCTGGCCCTCCGCGACGCCCAGGCCTCCACAGCCGTACCCACGGTGCCCCAGGTAGAGCCTTCGGTCCAGGACGCGGAAGCGGAGACCGAAACCGACACGACGACCGGCAATACCGGCAGGCGAAAGAACCAGGGCCACGTGCCCTCTCCCTCGCCCAGCGTCCAGACGCAGCCCACCGCCAAGGCCGCCCAATCAAAATCAAAACGGACGAAGTAACAATGGATTTGGGATTTGGGAATTAGGATTTCGGATTTAGTTGATATCCGAGCAAATCCGAAATCCTAATTCCCAAATCCCAAATCATCTTCCAGCCTCGCCCCATTATTTACATAGACGCACCGATCTTCCAACCAGCATTGCAGCTTTACGAACGGCCCGCGCCGCTCGTGATTTGCGCGCGTTTCGGACCTCGTAGCTACCTGGTTTAGAGCACGGTACCGCGTCTCAACAGAGATTTGAGGCATAAATGAACAACAACAGACGACCAATGGTGCGCGGTGGCGGAACCCGCGTCAGGCGCGAGCGTTACGATGATCGGCCCGACCCCTATTTGCAGGACTCCGAGATCGCTCGCAACCGTCCCGCCGGCAACGGGCTGACGTGGAAGAAGCTGGACCTTCACCTCCACACGCCCGCCTCCTCTGACTACCGCGACCCCGGTGTCACGTACCTGGACATCCTGAAGAAGGCCGAAGAAAAGGGCCTCGACATGATCGCCTTTGCCGACCACAACACCGTGTCGGGTTACGCGGCCATGCACCAGGAGATAGAGACCCTCTCCCTGCTCGAGCGGCTGAATCGCATCAGCGACGACGAGCAAGCCACCCTGAACGAGTACCGGCGGCTGCTCCAGAAGATCGTGGTGCTCCCCGCCTTCGAGTTCACGGCCACGTTCGGCTTCCACATCCTCGGCATCTTCCCCGAAGGCACCTCGGTCCGCAAGCTGGAGTACCTGCTGCTGAACCTGAACGTACCGGAAGAGAAGATGGTGCGCGGCGCGCCCGACGTAGGCTCCAGCGACGACGTGCTCACCGCCTACGCCGCGATTGCGGGAGCAGGCGGCATGGCAATCGCAGCCCACGCCAACTCCTCGAACGGGGTCGCCATGCAGGGCTTCCCATTCGGCGGGCAGACCAAGATCGCTTACACGCAGGACCCCAACCTCGTAGCCCTCGAAGTGACCGACCTGGAAGTAACGGGCAGGCGCTCCACGGCGGGCTTCTACAATGGCACCAAGACCGAGTACCCGCGCCGGATGCACTGCATCCAGGGTTCAGACGCTCACTCGCTGGAGACCGAGCAGTCCGACGCGAACAACAAGCGTCTGGGTGTGGGGGCGCGTATCACGGAAGTGCTCATGCGTGAGGCTTCGTTCGCGGCCCTGAAGGAAGTGCTCACAGGCGACGACTTCACCCGCATCCGCCCCTACAGGTCGAACCCGGCCTGGGAGCGGATTGAGGCGGCTCGCGTCAAGGGGCCGAACCAGATCGTGGCCTTCCACGAGCGGGCATTGCACGTCCATAACCGCACCCGCCCGATCATGCAAGACGTGGTTGCCTTCGCCAACGGCTACGGGGGCATCATCTACATCGGGGTCTCTCCCGATACTAAGGTGCCGGTGCAGGGCGTGGACCGCCCCGAGGAGGTAATACGCCTGCTCAGGGAGGACGTACAAAGGATGGTAGAGCCTCGCCTCGACGTCAACTTCGACGTGAAGCCAGGTTCCATGAGCGACCAGGCTATCGTCGTGATGAACGTGCCCGGCGGCGATAACCGCCCGTACGTGTTCGCGCCCACCAGCCAGATTTACATCCGCCAGGGCGGGGAAAGTTTGCTCGCCACCCGCTCCGAGATGATCAGGCTCGTTGTGGACGCGGAAAAGGCGCGGGGCGCGTTCGCAACGATGGGTGCTGCCTCCGCCACTACCCACGAGCCTATCACCACCCCTGCGGCTACGGCTGCGCCCGTACCCACGATACCGGAGGCCCGGCCCATACTGCCCGCCGGAGAAGCGATTTCCAGCACGGACGATGCGCCCTCGGCGCGGCAAGCCCAGGAGCGCAGGCAAGACCGCCCCGACCGGCAGCGACAAGAGCGCGCGGAGCGAGAGCCTCAACAGCCGCCTCGCGAGGAGCGTAAGTCCTGGCGGGAGCGGAGTGAGGAACGCCGCGCCCAGCGTGACGCAGCCGAGACTCCCGCCGCTGAAGTTGAAGTTCCAGAGCAGGCTCCAGCCCCGGCCGCGCCGCCTTTGCGTGAAGAGCGACGAGCCGCCGCCCAGCCCTCGGTTGCCGGTCCGACATCAGCGCCGGAACCTGCTCCGAACCGGCCCTCGGTGCGCATACCTTCGCTGCACGAGCTTCCCCCTGAGAAGATCAAGGGGCAGGTACAGCCAATGGCACGCACCGCCGGTGCGCCTGCGCCTCCACCTGCATCTGTTGAACCTCCTCAGTCCGCTGTTCACGCGGTAGAGGCACCCGACGCCCAGGAAGTGGCTCCGGAGATCGAACAGGCGATCATCGAGGCCGTTAGCAGTGATGGTATGCCTGACCTGCCCGAAGACACCACCCCGGTTATCGATGGTACAGAGCGCCTGGAAGTCGGCTACGAGCCTGCCGCCCCCGCGAGAGGCACCCGCAGCCGCCGCAAGCCCGGCTCGGCCATACCGGAGCAGGTTGCCAGGGAGATGCCCGCTGCCACGGTGAACGAAGCAGTCCAGGCCGCTGAGCCGGAAGCCCCTGCTCCTCAAGCCGAGCAGCCGGAGGAAGCTGCACAGCCCGCGCGCCCTCGCCGTGGACGAGGCCGCCGCAAGGGTGAGGAAGTAGCGGTAGAGCGTAACGAGGAAGTCACCGCCGAGGCTGCCACGGCCGAGCCGCCAGTGGAGATGCAGCTTGCCGCGCCCATGGAAGCCGGTGTAGCTGCCGAGCACCTCAGCCGCGAGGACATAGTGCAGGCTGAAGCCGAGCAGCCCAGGCGCGGGCGGGGTCGCTCTCGCAAGGCACGCAGCGCCGAGGCCGAGCAGCTTGAGGTAGGTGCGCCTACCGCAGCGGCCGCCGCCACCGAGGCGGGACAGGCGGGCATCCTGGTGCAGGCCGAAACGCAGCCCGGACCGCAAATACCCGCCGAGCTGCCGGAGGATACCCCAGCCGAAGCCCCTGCCAAGAAGGGCCGCTCCCGGCGCAAGAGCGCAGCGGTGCAGGCCGCCGCAGCCGACGCCGGGGTTGACCTCGCGGAGGGTGGCGCGCAAGAACCTGCCCCTGCCGAGGCTACGCCCGCGCCTGAGCCGGAGGTTGCCCCCACCGAGACCCGGAGCAGGCGAGGCAGACGCAAGAAGGGAGAGGAGGCGGTAGCGGAAGCCGCGCCCGTAGCCGACATGGTGGCCGACGAGCCGCCCGCGCCTCCCGCTACGGGCGTGGAGATAATCGACTCGGTGGCCGGGGAGCGTTCTACTTCCCACACGATGCGCGACCTACGCAACGGCCAGACGGTGCGTAACGTCACCAAGCAATCGGCCCGCCGCCTGTGGCACTACGCCATAACTCAAAACGAGCGGGGCAATCCTGCCCTGTCCGAGGTGCTATGGCACGATACGCTGCCCATTGGCGTGTGGCGCAGGGACGAGCGCGCGGGGGCCGTGCGCTTCGACCTGGTCAGCCGCTACCCCGACGGGTCTATGCGCATCTTCTACGGCGTGACGGACGAGGGGCTGTCAGAGCACTGGCGCGAGGTCGTGCAGAAGGCCGAAGCCGCCGGGTGGACCGGGCCGGAGGTCGAGTAATAGTCCACCGGCCACAATGCGCCAAGCCTGTTGTATTCGTTAGCACGGGCACTGGAACCTCAACACGCATGGGCTTTCCTTAAGATGCGTATTGAGGTTCTCGGTTGTGCAAGGCAGCCTCAAACGGGCTTAACCAGATAGGGGTGTGCCACAGCAGGATACGCGGCATCCAAAGCCCCACCCTGTCATTCTGAACGCAGTGAAGAATCTCGTCCTCTATGCAGGTGTTACACCTTTCCCTGGTGCGAATGTTAACCTGTAGGAAAGGTGTAACTTAAGTGGTGAGCGACGAGATTCTTCACTGCGTTCAGAATGACAAGGTGGGGCTTGGTCGTCTCAATTCAACATTATCGCTACCCACCTGATTCTTCACTGCGTTCAGAATGACAAAGGGGAGATGGTCCTGGTGATCGGCTTGGGGCGCGATAGTGGGTGCAGTTAGGCTGTAGACCGCCAGACTACCACGTGTGCCACGATTGGACGTTTGAAGCATCAGTAGCCAAGCTCCTCAGCCCAGGCTCTCACCTTTGGGTGGTGGGGCGTCCAGGCGTGCCACACCGACTCCGCCCAGCGCATCACGCGGCTATTGTGGTCCTGTGCGCTGCCGGCGCTCATCACGTCCAGCACCGTCAATTCTCCAAGCGAGGGCGGGGGTTCCATCCATGCGAGGCCGCGTTCCTTGTGCTTCTCCACGAATTGAGTGATGGCGCGGGTGGCGAAGGCAGGGTCAACGCCGCGTTCGAGCACCAGGCAGAGGACGAACAGGTGCGCCACTACCGACTGGCTCGACTGCTTGCCCGGCACTCCTGGGTGTTGCGCGGCGTATATATCTACAGTGAGCCTGTGCACAGGACCTGTGCTCTCGCCGCCGTACCCGCCCGCCAGCAACTCGCCGTACGCCTGCCAGCAGCCGGGTGACGCGCCGATGTACCTGTGGGTGGGTCCGTTTATGTCTGGCACCAGGGCTCCGCAGTCGCTGCACGGTATTAGCGCGTTCACATAGACCTCCTAGCATCTATTTGGGATAGTTAGGCTATTTATCACCTGGTAGAGAAGTGGTAGACTAACTTTATGGAGCGTGCGAAAATTCTAGCTGTGATAGTGATGCGGCATACATTCGGTGTTTGCATGACCGGCGCGCTGCTCGGTGCAATTTACGGTTTGTTGCTGGCACTATTTTATACGATAACACGGACCACCTCAGCAGACTCCTCGTCAGGCTGGGAATCCCTTAAGAACCTATTACTCGGTCTATTTCTGCTGGGTACTGTTGCTGGAGGTTTCGGTGCCGTCTTTGGCGCGGTGCTCGGCATAGCTGTAGGTTTTGTCAACGGGTTGTTACTGGGTGGCCTGACCATACTTGCTTACTATCCTCCGAGAGAATACAAGTATTATCCTCTGGTTACAGGGTCCATCAGTGCGGCCGTTGCCGTTGCCACAACCAGCCTACTGGGGTTTATTGCAGTCCCTACTTCTAGTCTATCCTCCGGCGAGGATGCTAGCTCCTTTATTGCGTTTCTGTTGAGCCCCGCGCCGGTATCAGGACTTGGCGCATGGTGGGCTAGCCGTTATGTCAGCAATTGGTACCAACATAGGCTTCCCCCGCAGAAGGCCGAGGCAACTAGCCCCTCTTCTCCCACCCTGCTATAATATGCCGACTATATCCACGTAGCAAGAAGAGGGAAGAAGGACTACCATGCCTAAGAAGCGCATTCTCACCGGGGACCGCCCCACCGGGCCTCTACACCTGGGCCATTACGTCGGCTCGCTCGCCAACCGCATACGTCTGCAACACGAATACGACGCTTACATCATCATAGCCGACGTGCAGGCTCTCACCGACAACTTTGACGACCCGCAGAAGGTGCGCGACAACCTGGCGGAGGTGGCTATGGACTACATGGCCGTGGGCATAGACCCGAACATCGCTACCATCTTCGTGCAGTCCCTCGTGCCGCAGATTGCCGAACTCACCGTCTTCTACTCCAACCTGGTCACGGTTTCGCGGCTGGAGCGCAACCCCACCACCAAGGACGAGATTCGCGAGAAGGGCATGGAGGAGAGCGTCACCTATGGCTTCCTCGGCTACCCGGTGTCGCAGGCCGCCGACATCACGATTGTGAACGCCGACCTCGTGCCGGTGGGCGAGGACCAGAAGGCCCACGTCGAGCTTACCCGCGACATCGTGGCCCGCTTCAACATCGTCTACGGACCCACGATTACCGAGCCGGAGGCGCTCATCGGGGAGGTGCCCAAGCTGCCCGGCACCGACGGCAAGCCCAAGATGAGCAAGAGCCTCAACAACGCCATCTTCCTCAAGGACGACCCCAGGACGGTCGAGCGCAAGGTGATGAGCATGTACACCGACCCCACCCGCCTGCGCGCCACCGACCCCGGCCACGTGGAGGGCAACCCCGTCTTTTCGCTGCACGACGCCTTCAACCCCAACCGGGACGAGGTCGCGGAGATGAAGCGGCTCTACCGCATCGGAGGCATCGGTGACGTGGCGGTCAAGCGGTCGCTGGTGAAGGCCCTCAACGACTTCCTGGACCCCATACGCGAGCGCCGCGCCGAGCTTGAGGCCCGCCCCGACTACGTGCGCGACGTGCTCCTCGACGGCACT
>JALZHI010000143.1 GCA_030913985.1 Chloroflexota bacterium
GTTGGATACGGAGCAAATCCGAAATCCGAAATCCCAATTCCCAAATCATACTAATGCCAGCGCTACTCCCAGCATGCCGGCCAGCATACCTACCAGCCAGAAGCGCATTGTCACCTGAGGCTCGGACCAGCCTATCTGCTCGAAGTGGTGGTGTATGGGGGCGATGCGGAACAGGCGCTTGCCCTTGGTCAGTTTGAAGTAGAGCACTTGAAGGATGTCAGAGAGACCCTCCGCTACAAATACTATGCCAACAAGGGGCAATAGCAGCCATTGGTCGGTCAGGAGCGCGCATACAGCGAGGAGCGCCCCCAGGGTGAGGGAGCCGGTATCCCCCATGAAGACCTGGGCGGGGTGGGAGTTGAACCACAGGAACGCGAGCAGCGCACCGACAGTTGCAAAACAGACCAGCACCACCGGCTCCACCCCTTGCAAGAACGCGATGATGCCAAACGACACGAACGCGATGGCGGTGGTACCCGCGCAAAGCGTATCGAGGCCATCGGACAGGTTGACCGTGTTGGCCGTACCGACTATCGCCACCACGGCGAGGAAGAGATAGATTGGGGCGGGCACCGGAATACCCTCTGTGGTGGTTACAAAGGGCACAAACACACTCTGATGATTTAGTGGGTAGTAGATTACCCACGCGGCTATGAAGGCTATAACAAGCAGCCACGCCATCTTGAACCTGCCCGCCAACCCACCCCGGTCGCGTACCACCGTGCTCAGCAGGTCATCGAAGCCACCCAGTATGCCGCACGAAATGACAATCGCGAGTGGTAGTAACAGCGACAGGAACCGGGGTATGTCCATGAATATACCGATCACGATCACCAGCGGGATGAGGAAGATAATACCGCCCATGGTCGGCGTGCCGGTCTTGATCTGGTGGCTGGCAGGACCCTCAATCCTTATGCTTTTGCCTATGCGGCGGTCTCGCAGCCAGTTGATTACGGGCCTGCCTATCATCAAGCCTATCACAAAGGCCACAACACCAAGCGTCAAGCCTCTAACCATAACTTCCTTGGCGAGGCGCAGTGTGAACTTTCCCTCTTCTGTGGCTTCAGTAGTGGGCGTGCCTGTCGGTGTGGGTGTACCTGTGGCGGTTTGGGCCAGCACGTCGGCAAAGAACGACGATGCATGGGGAAAGCCCCCCGCTAGAAGGTCGGCAGCGCTCACACCCAGCGAAACGTAAAAGGCAAGGAAGTTAAGCAGCATTATTCATCAGCTTTCAAAGCGTCAACTATTTGTTCCATCTTCAGGCCGCGCGAGCCTTTCACCAGCACGTAGTCGCCCGACTTGAGCACCCGCTTGAGGTACACGGCCACCTGGTCGTTGTCGGCGGCAAAGAAGACGCGGTCCTGGGCCATGCCGGAACGTAGCGCCTCCTCTCCGATGAGCCGCCCCAGGCTGCCGACCACGACCAGGCGGTTGGCTACGGACGCGGCCCGGCGCGCCACTTTGAGGTGCCCTTCTCGCTCGTAGCTGCCAAGCTCCAGCATGTCGCCTAGCACGGCCACGCGCTGCCCCGGCATCTCCTCCAGCAGGTTGAGCGCGGCAATCGTGGAGTCGGGCGAGGCGTTGTAGCTGTCATCAATGAGGGTCGAGCCGTTGTAGCCGGGCACCACCAGCAGGCGCACCTGCGCGTCCAGCCTCTGCAGGGCCTTGATTATGGAGTCCCAGTCCATGCCCGCCGCGTGAGCCGCACCCGCAGCCGCAAGGGCGGTGTGGACGCTGTGCCTCCCCAGCAGGGGCAGGCGGATGCGCCAGCGGTCGCCCGTGGCCTTGACGTGCATCGTGAAGTGCACGCCCTGCAAGCCCTGGCCTTCGATGTCGGTGGCGTAGAGGTCCCACTGCGGGTCGAGGCCGTAAAGGAGCACGCGCGCCGAGGTGACTTCGCTCATGGGCCGCACGAGGGGGTCGTCGCCGTTGAGCACGGCAGTGCCGCCTGGTGGCAGGGCGCGCACAAGCTCGCTCTTGTTGAGGGCGATGTTCTCCAGAGTGCCCATGCGCTCCAGGTGCACCGGGCCTACCACAGTGACCACCGCAATGTCGGGCCTGGCTATCTCGCAAAGCAGAGTCAGCTCTCCCAGTTGGTAACCCGCGCCCATTTCGAGGACGGCTTTCCTGTGTTGGGGGGCGAGTTGCAGGACTGTGAGGGGGCAGCCAATCTCATTGTTCAGGTTGCCCGCCGACTTGAGCGTGTTGTAGCGCGTGGAGAGCACCGCGGCTATTACTTCCTTGGTCGAGGTCTTGCCCACGCTGCCGGTGATCCCTACCATCTGCACGTCGAAGCGGGTGCGCCACCAGGCGGCGAAGCGTTGCATGGCGGCGAGTGGGTCGGGCACGCGTATGAGAGCCAGGCCGGGCGGCAAGGTGGCGGGCGCGGTCCAGTCTTCGCGCACCAGCGCCCCGCGCGCGCCATGCCCCGCCGCGTCCAGCACGAACTCATGGCCGTCCACCCGCTCGCCCCGGAGGGCCACGAACAGCGCACCGGAGAGCGCCGCCCGCGAGTCGATGGCGACACCGTTGAAGCCCAGGCCGGTCATGGCAAGGGCCGCGGTCGCTTCATCGAGGCGGCCGTGCGTGCCTTCTAGAACGTCGTTGAGGGTGAACATAGTGCTGTAAGTGCTACCTGCCTGCCACGGCCAGATTTGGCCTTATCATCGGCCAAATAGAAGGATACAGGATGTTAGGCAAAGGGGCAATCCGGGCAACTCCCTTACGTCACGGCTGCGTCGAAATATAGTCGTACCACTTGCGGCGACCATACCCCCGTCTTGTCATCCTGAACGCAGTGAAGGATCTCAGATGTTACTAGAAGCTATCTCGAAAATGACAGATGAAATATAAGCACATAGCTCCACCTTGTCATTTCGAACGTAGTGAGAAATCTCGTCCCTCAGCACAGGGTAACCCCTTTCTATACCACAGAGTCTCGTGAGCAAAGAGCCACACCTGCTTAGAGGACGAGATTTCTCACTGCGTTCGAAATGACAAAGAAGAGACTTTGGTGCCGATGTTCGACAATGTTGTTCTTGAGATAGCTTCTACTACTGCTAAGCTGAACCTTCAGCACCATGATCCCCAGGTTCAACGGCGTCAATGCTCACCTTCTTGAGATCCTTCACTGCGTTCAGGATGACAGGGTGGGGCTTGGGTGCTTCTGTCCTGCTTTGACACAGCCCTGCCTCTGCCCTGTTCCGTTAGGGCTGTGGAGTGGGCGGGTCCACTGGCTCGGTGGGCTGCACCTTCATGTAGAGGAGCAGTTCCTTGGCGATCTTGCCCCAGGCGGGGGAGGCGGTGTTCTCGCCCCACTGGCTGGTGCGGGGGTTTTTCAGGGCGATGTAGAGGGTGAACTTCGACTCGTGGGAGGGTGCGAAGCCGATAGCTGAGGCGAGAGTCTGGCCGTCGCAGTAGCCACCGCAACCCGGTATTTCCGCAGTGCCGGTCTTGACCGAGACGTGGTAGCCGGGCACCCGAGCCAGCCGCGCCACCAGCTTGTTCTCGACACCCCAGGCCATCATGTCGGCTATCTGGCGTCCGGTGCCGGGCTTGATTACGCCCTGCTGCAAGACTTGCGGCTGGTTGCGTTCTACTGTCTGGCCGCCCGCTCGTATCTCTTGCATTACGTATGGCTTGTACAGCGTGCCCCCGTTAGCCACTGCCGAGACGGCGTTGATAAGCTGTATGGGAGTTACGGAAACGCCCTGCCCGAAGGAGTTGGTGTACAGGTTGACGGGGCTGTAGTATTCCTCTCCGGGCAGCCAGATCGTGCCGGCAACCTCACCCGCCAGGTCTATGCCGGTGGGCCGTCCGAGGCGGAAGGCTTGCATGTAGTCGTAGAATCGTTGCTCGCCCAGCTTTTCGGCGGCGAACATGGAGGCGACGTTGGCCGAGCGGCCAAGCCCCACGGTCATGGAGCCGATGCCCCACGACTTATTTTCGGCGTTGCAGAGCGGCCAGCCGTACTTGTACCAGCAGGCTTCGATGTTCACTGTGGTGGTGGAGAGCACGGCTCCCGCGTCTATGGCCGAGGCGTAGGTGAGCACCTTCATCGTGGAACCGGCCTCCACGACGTTGCTCACGCTTACGTTCTTGAACTTCTCGTAGTTAGTTTCGCTATGGAAGGTATTCGGGTCGAAGGAGGGATAATTAGCCATCGCCAATATGGCCCCGGTGTTGGGGTCCTGCACGATTACGTAGCCGCTTTCGGCCTTGTACTCGTCCACCGCCTGCCTCAGCCCGCGCTCCACTATGTACTGCACCGTGCTGTCTATCGTGAGCACGAGGTCGCTGCCGTCTTTGGCGGGTTGCATCTGCGGCTGCTCAAGCACCAGCGGCCGACCCTGGTTGTCGTGCTCCGCTATTATCCAGCCCGCCTCCCCGGCCAGCTTCTCGTTGTAGTATTCCTCAACGCCGTAGTGCCCGATGTTGGCGTAGTCGGTGTAACCCAGTAGCGAGGAGGCAAGGGTGCCGCCGGGGTACTGACGCAGGGGCACCTTGCGCAGGCTGACGGTGAAGGCGAAGAGGTCTTCCTCCTCCTCAATCAACTTGCGGATTTTCTCAACCGTGGCGTCATCCACCTTGGTGGCAACTCGGACGGAGATGGTGCCTGCGGGGACTTCCTTCAGCTTGGTGTATAGCGCGCCGGGGTCCTGCCCCAGTATGGGGGCCAGTCCATCAGCAACTTCCTTCTTGCTCTCGTCGTCCTTGTGCCGGGAGATGTCAACGTCTACGTCGTGCGCGGTGACGTTGCCCGCCAGCAGTTGTCCCCGGCTGTCGTAGATGAGGCCCCGCAGCGGCGGGATTTCGTCGGGCCACGTAATGAGGTTCTCGGCCTTGAGGGAGAGGAATTCGTGCTGAAGTACCTGCACGCTGAACACGCGGTAGGTGTTGTACAAGCCGAACATGAAGAAGAACAGGAGCACCCACACCACGCGCCGGGTGCTGATCCTGTTGGGCCGGGCGGCGTGCGCCCGCTGGTTTAGAGTTGTGGTCGTAGTTGCCATGTTTGCTCCGACGCGTAACACATAACGCGTAACACGTAATAGCTCTTCTCCGGGCGCACAGTTACGCGTTACGCGTTACGTGTTTCATCAGGGTCCTTCGTTCAACTGCACGGCCTGTGAAGTGGGCTGCGGGGTCAGCGGGGCTAGCGGGCCGGGTGGGATCATGATGTAGGTGTAGCGGTCTTCGAGCGGGACCATGTGGAGGTTGTTGCGGGCCACCTCCTCTATGCGTGAGAGGGACTGGGCGCGGCCAATCTCCACCTGTAGCTCCTGCTGCTCGCGTATTAGGTCGGTGTGCTCGGCCTGGAGGGCCTGTAGCTCGTAGTTGGCGTTGGCGACCGCCGTGACCTGCCGCAGGTAGATAACGCACACCACCGCCACAATCGCCACCACCACGAGGAGGGTGAGGGCCGGGTGGAAGTCGAAGTAGCGCAGAAAGTTGCGCCGCACCCCCGACACCGACTGCTCGGCAAAGGAGATGGCGTTGCGCGTGACGGCGCGGGGCACCACCCTCAACACAGGCCCGCTTCTGCGCCTGTTGAGTGGTGCGGCTTGCGACAGGTTTTTGCGGCGTGCGCTCATGGTTGAAGTTCCGAGTGCTGAGTGCCGAGTGCCGAGGGGCGCTTACTTGATTTGGGGGCAGGCAGTAGCAAGGACGAGGCGCAACGTATTGGTTGCATGACGACTCGGAACTCGGTACTCAGCACTTGGAACTTCCTAGATCCTTTCGGCTATGCGTAGCTTGGCGCTGCGGCTGCGCGGGTTGCGACGGGCTTCTTCCGCGGTTGCTTCCAGTGGTTTGGAGTTTACAGCTTTCATGCTGGGTTTGCGGCCACATACACATTGTGGATATTCGGGTGGGCAAATGCAGCCTTTCTGCTCCTGGCGGATGAAGAGCTTGACTATGCGGTCTTCCAGGGAGTGGAAGGAGATAACCGCCAGGCGGCCACCAGGCTTGAGCACGCGCACGGCGGCGGCCAACCCGCTCTCCAGCACCTCAAGCTCGCGGTTGACGGCTATGCGTAGGGCCTGGAAGGTCTTGGTCGCGGGGTGGATGGGGTTGCGGGAGCGGCCCTGCACCTTGCCGCCGAGCGCGCCGTAGACGATGTTTTCTAGCTGCGAGGTAGTTTCTATGCTCTGCCGGGCGCGGGCCTCCACTATGCGGCGGGCGACACGGCGAGAGGCAGGCTCTTCGCCATACTTGTAGATCAGGTCGGCCAGCTCGGTCTCATGGAGGGTGTTCACCAGGTCGGCGGCGCTCTCCGGCAGGCTGGGGTCAAGCCGCATGTCGAGCGGCCCCTCGGCGCGGAAGGAGAAGCCGCGTTCCGGCCTGTCAAGCTGCATAGAGGAAACGCCGAGGTCCAGCAGCACGCCATCAGCCGGTGAAAAGCCTTCAGCCTCGGCTATCTCGTCGAGCCGCTCGAAGTTGGAGCGCACCAGCCGCGCCCGCCCCGCCTCTATGTAGGTGCCGAGCCGCGCCGAAGCGATCTCCAACGCGGTGGGGTCAACGTCCAGCCCCAGCAGCCGCGCACCTTCGGCCCGCTCCAGGATGGCCGCCGAGTGCCCGCCCGCGCCCACCGTGCCGTCGATGTACGCCCCACCGGCGCGCAAATTCAGCCCCTGCAACACTTCCTCCAACAACACAGGAACGTGAGGGGCATCACCAGGCGAAGATTGCGATTGACGGGCTATATCGTCCAAGCTAGACTCAAATCCAAAATCCAAAACCTAAAATCCAAAATCCTCAAAACTGGCCGGAGAGATGCGAGGCTATCACATCTACGTTGCGCTCGATGGTCTCATCCAGCGTGTTCCAGGAGTGGAGGTCCCAGATTTCGATGTAGTTGCCGACACCGATTACGGCCACGTTGCCGTCGATGCTGGCGTACTTGCGAAGGTGGTCGGGGATGATGATGCGGCCCTGCTTATCAAGCTCCACAGGCTCGGCGGCGGAGAAGATGGCGCGGCGCAGGTTGCGAGCGTCGGCATCGCCGGTGGAAAGAGCGTTGAGCTTTTCGGCCAGGGGCTGCCAGGCTTCCTCGGTGAACAGGTAGAGGCACCTGTCGTTGCCGCGCGTGATAATAAGCTCCCCGGACAGCTTGTCACGGAAGCGCGCGGGGACCGCAACGCGGCCCTTGATATCGACGGAGTGCTCAAATCGCCCGAGGAACATCAGCTACCTAAAAGTGATTTATGGGGCCAAATTGAGGCTGGGAAACTCCACCAAATACCCACCCTTTTCCACAGTTATCCACATCCTTCCCCACTTTTCCCCACTTTTCGCCACTTTTTCCACACTTTCCCACATTTTACAGTGGATTGCCCGCTTTGCAAGGATATGCACAGTGCGAATATCCAGCGGGTTTTAATACGGAAAACCGCAAAGGCGCGAAGAGCGCAAAGGACACCATTGATTAAGGCGGTTCTCTAAGTAGAAGGACCAGAGTACGACATCATGTACCCTGGTCCTCCTGCTACATTCCACGCCTTATTATTCCTTACGCGTCCTTTGCGCTCTTTGCGCCTTTGCGGTTTTCGTTCTCCAAGAATGTGCCTACCTGGTGAGGCGGGCGCGTTCGGTGGCCTGGGCGTGGGCGAGGGACTCGGTGGTGTCGTCTAGGGGGGTGAGTTGGACGGGGCCGTGCCGGCGGGCGAGGGCCTGGGTGAGGAGGTAGTCGGCAAGGCGGGGGTTCTTGGGGAGGAGGGAGCCGTGCAGGTAGCAGCCGTAGGCGGTCTTGTACTGCGCCCCTTCCGTGCCGTCCTTGCCGTTGTTGCCGCCACCGATCAGCGACCTACCGAGGGGCTTGACTTTGGGGCCGAGGAAGGTGCAGCCGGAATGGTTCTCGAACGCCACGATGAGGCCCACGCCTGGTATGTCGCTCTCGATGAGGACGTTGCCGATGTAGCGGTTGTTGCTCGCGTCGGTGTGCACGTCCAGCAGGCCGATGCCGGGGAGGTCGTCGGCGTCGAAGGGGCGGTAATAGTGGCCGAGTAGCTGGTAGCCACCGCACACGCTGAGGATTACGGCCCCGCGTTCGACCGCCTCTTTCAGGGCGTCACCCTTATGCCCCTGGAGGTCGTGTGAGACGGCGATTTGCTGCTTGTCCTGGCCGCCACCAAAGAAGTAGAAGTCGTAGTAATCGGGGTCGATGCGGTCGCCTATGCTGACCTTGTCCACGGTCACGTCGATGTCACGCCACTGCGCGCGGCGGCTCAACGCGAGGATGTTGCCCCGGTCGCCGTAGATGTTCATCAGTTCAGGGTATAGAAAGGCTATTCTAAGGTCCATAGTTTATCAAGTCTCACTTGCAATCAGGTCTTTTAGCTCACCGTCCCGCTCGATGACCTTCTGGTAGATGATTTCCAGCGTTTGCTCCGGCGTCAGATGCGTAGTATCAATTATCCGCGTCCAATTAGCAACGTGCTTTCTGACGTGCTGAAGCCAACCTGATAACCACTCAGCCGGATGAGCATTCAAGTCGCCTCGCCTATCAACCCTATCCACAACCGCCTCTATTTCGGCAGCAAGAGTAAAATGGAGGACAGCACTAACAGGCAGCAAAGCGGCTAAGTACTGATTCACGACTCCCCTGGAATAAAGATCGTTGCCGCCGATGACCACAACTTGAACGCCGTGCGCAAAAAGGTTCTTCGCCAGGATGATACAGTTATCACGAGCAATTTGCTTCCAATAATGGTTCGTCTGGAGCCAGTCAGGGTCAACTATAGTGTAAATCTCGTCCGTGCCTATGGACGCTGCTTCCCCAATGCGCTCCCGGAAGTAGCTTGGAGCCAGGTGTTGGATAGTAGACTTGCCGGTACCAGGCGCACCACTAAGCAGGACGGTTACGGGCCTGGATTCGCTAGCTAACACATCACTTCTTCCCTCTATTGCTCCCAGAATTGGTTCTGCACCCATCCTCTTTCGTACAGCAGCTTGCGAAACGCCAGCATGGCCGTATATGTAGGTAGCACGTACAGCGTCTCGCCTGCGGACAGGGCGCGGACGGCTTCTTCCAGCGCCCCCTGTATTTCCACGTTGAGACTGATGAGCGTGGGGTCCACCCCGGCGTACTTCAGGCGCACGGCCATGTCGCCAGCGCGGATGCCGGACACCTGCACGCGGGCTACCATGCCGGGGTTGGCCGACAATATCTCGAAATCAACGTCCCACAGCCACGACACGTCGCGGCCGTCGGCAAAGAGGTCGTTGATGACGATCATCAGGTGCTTGGGCGCGGCGGGACTGAGGCCCTCGCGTTCTTCGAGGGGGAAGAGCATGCGCAGCACTTCGTTGAAGCCAACCGGGTTCTTGACCAGCGCCATGAGGAGCGAACTGTCGTTACTGTTGGGTATGGGCACTCGCTCGATGCGCCCGAAGGCAGCCGTGAAGCGGTCCAGCCCCTCCTTTATATACTCCGGGGCCACGCCGAACGCCAGGGCCGCCGACACAGCCGCCAGGCCGTTGTAGGCGTTGTAGAGGCCCGGCACGCGCAGGGTGACCTGCATGGGGCCTGACGGGGTTTCCAGGTGTAGCTCGCTGCTTTCGGTGCCGTTCAGTCTCACCTGCCGGGCGACCACGTCCAGCTTTGGCCGCTCCAACCCGCATTCGGGGCAGCGCCAGTGGCCGAGATGCCCCAGCAGGATGAGGCTGTATTCCAGGCGGCTGTTGCAGCGCGGGCAAGAGATGGAGTCGGCGGCGTGGGGCAGCGCGTCCAGGGCGTAACGCGGGTCCTCTATGCCAAAGGTGAAGACTTTAGCCCGCAGGTCGGGGGCGAGCGTGAGGGCGGCGATTGCGGGGTCGTCGGCGTTGAGCACCACGGTGGAGCGGGGCCG
Organism: Chloroflexota bacterium; assembly: GCA_030913985.1. GTDB lineage: Bacteria > Chloroflexota > Chloroflexia > QHBQ01 > JADMIH01 > JADMIH01. The sequence continues at coordinate 9,849 of JALZHI010000143.1, forward strand.
CATGGCGGGTAGAGCGTCGCGCCACTTGCGGTAGACGGTGTCTATCTCCCCGTAGCGGTCTAGCTGGTCGCGAAAGAGGTTGTTGAAAAGGGCTACCCTGGGGCGGATGGCGGGCAGCACGCCCGGCAGGGCAGCCTCGTCTACCTCGAACAGCCCCGCACGCAGGCTACCGGGCAGACCCCCGGCGGGGGTAGCGGCGTCCACCATCGTGGACACCAGACCGCGCTCCAGGTTAGAGCCGGAGCGGTTGTGCAGGGGGTCAAGCCCGGCGGCTTCCAGTATAGAGCCGAGCATGCGCGAGGTGGTGGTCTTGCCGTTGGTGCCGGTGACCATGATGGAGCCTTCGGGCAGTTGGGAGGTGAGGGCGCGCAACACACTGGGGTAGATGGTGTGCGCCACCAGGCCCGGCAGCGCCGTACCCCCGCCCCTGCCCATGAGCCGGGTCGCCAGCGCCGAAGCCTTCCCTGCCGCTACCGCCGCCACCAGCGCCGGATTACGCATGGTTCCTCCATTTGGGAACTAGGATTTCGGATTTCGGATTTAGTAGGTATCCGTCAAATCCGAAATCCGAAATCCTAATTCCCAAATCATCTATCGACATTGTCGAGGTTGTGGTCGAACTCCTGGAACTTGAGGTCGCCGCTTGGGTAGAGCATGCGGCCGCAGGTGGGGCAGTGGGCGAAATCGGTCTCGGAGCGGGCCGCCCGCATGAGGGTTACGGGTACTCGCCCGCCGCAGCCCCGGCAGGTGCCGTCGCGCACCTCGGTCACGGCGGTCCCGCCCTTTGCGCGGCGCAGGCGCTCGTAGGTCTGAAGGTCGGCCCAGGGGACTTCGTTGACGAAGCGCTGCCGTTTCACCTGGAGCACCTTGGCCTGTTGCAGCAGTTTGTCCTTTTCCTCGGTCAGCCCGGCCCTGTACTGTTCGCTCTCCTGCTCCACCGCTTCCAGGGCCGCTTGCTTCTCCCGGCTGGTCTCCTCAAGGCGCTCGACCGATAGCATGAGGTCTATCATCTCGTCTTCAAGCTGCTTGAGCCGGGCCTTGAGGTGCCCCACCTCTTCCTGCACCTGACCAAGCTCCTTCGGGTTCTTGATCGAGCCGTCGTACAGGCGCTTATCCTGGACCTTGATGCGGTTCGCGGTGTCCTCCACGGCGTGGGAAGCCTTGCGCAGGCGGTCTTGCTCCTGGGCCAGGTTGCGTGCGGCCTCCTCGGCTGCGGCCCGGGCGGCGAGCAGTTCGGGGCTATCGGCCATGCCCTCGTCTATCTGCCGCATGCGCGTTACGCGACTCTGTAGGGCGCTGTCTACCTGCTGCAATTCGTATAGAGGGGTTACGCGACTCAAAAACGGCTCCTTATAGGAAGAGAACGCCACACTCTCCGATAGGATAACACAGCCCCATGTAGCGGGCAAGCATGAGGGGGGTTAGCGGCCGGAGGGGTCGTTTGCGGTATGAGAGATTCGGGGAAACAGTTATGATGCTACAGGGTGTCTGGGAGACGCCCATCGAATGATGCTACAGATTGCATAAAGATACTCGTCGAATGATGCTACAGATTGCAAAGCCGACGCCCGGCGATTTCAATCGCGGGCTACAGTTTGCAAAGTCCCATAGGGGACTGATACATCTTATTAGGTCTTCTCGGATGCTCAGAGAGGAACCAGTCTGCCTCCGGCAGACTTCGCAGTGTGTAGCCCTCGATTTTAATCGACGGGCGTCGGCTGATGTCCATGCTCCTACTCCATGAACGGGCGTCGCCTTTGCAAGCTATGGCATCAATCGACTGGCGTCGGCCTTCGCAATCTGTAGCATCGTTCGACGGGCGTCTGTTCTGGAACACATTACAGCCCTATTAATCCTTGCGCCTCTCATGCCGAGCATGAACGCACCCTGGCAGGCAGCGGGCGAGCGCACATTGCACGCACCGCACGCGATTACGTATAATACGCTACACCATTCCCGCTTTCGGCAGCTCGGTGCCGCCCCGCGACATTCGCCCCGGTGTTGCCCTCCCGGCGTCGCCATCTTACCATCTACATCCCGGCATTTTACGGGGCGACTCAATCCCACCCAACGATGAATCAGCAACGTGACTACCTATACGGGGTAGACCTGTGAGCCTGCTGGCAGAACGCCAGGCGGAGAAGACAGGCTCAATACTGGCGCGCCTCCCACAGATCAGCTACAAGCGGCAACTGGCGCTGATGCTGGCCCCCTATGTGCTGGGCCTGATAGGGCTGGTGCTGCTGCCTGCCCTACTCTCGATCCCGTTCGCCTTCACCGACTACAACGCGCTACGCGCCCCGGAGTGGATCGGCCTGGGCAATTTCACTGAGATGCTGGGCGACTGGCTCTTCTGGAACGGGCTGGGCGCTTCGATGTTCTACATCGTGCTGGCGATACCGTTGCGCGTGCTTGGGGCGGTGTTCCTCGCCTTCCTGCTGCACAAACCCACGGTAAGCAACAAGATCAACAGGGTCATCGCGTACCTGCCGACCCTCATCCCTGACGTAGCCTACGCGCTGCTGTGGCTCTACATCTTCAACCCGCTGTACGGCCCGCTGAACTGGATATTGCGCCTGCTGGGGGCCGAGCCGGAGTCGTGGCTGCTGGAGCCGTGGCCCGCTAAGTTCGCAATCGTGATTATGATGCTGTGGCCCATCGGTGAGGGCTTCGTGCTGATGCTGGCGGCCTTCCACCAGGTGCCGCAGGAGTTGAACGAGTCGGGGCAGGTGGACGGGGCCTCCGGCAGGCAGCGCTTCCTGCATATCACGCTGCCGCTGCTCGCACCCGCCATCCTGCTGCTGCTGTTCCGCGATACGGTGCTCAGCTTCCAGGCCAACTTCGTGCCGGGGCTTATCACCACCGGTGGCGGCCCGTACCACGCTACGCGCTTCCTGCCGATCTACATCTGGCAGAACGCCGCCGAGTACCAGCGATTCGGTTATGCCGCCGCCATGACCTGGGTGATGTACGGCATCACGGCTGCCATAATCGCGCTGCAATTCCTGGTCATCCGCCGCTGGAGGAGCCTGTTCTATGATTAGAGAATGGGACAGCGAGCGTTATCTCGAACCGCAAACCGACCGGGATATCTCGGAGGGGTTGAACAGGCTGGAGCGGGACGCGGGCCACGTGGGGCATGTGGTGTTCAGCATGCTGGTGGCGGTGCTCTTTCTCCTGCCGCTGGTATGGATGCTGGGTGCCTCGGTGCGGAAGGTGGGGCTGCCGCCGCCGAACCAGCTTGAGTGGATCCCCAACCCGATAGAGCTATCCAATTACCTGCGCATATTCGAGCTGTTGCCCCTCGGCAGCTACACCCTCAACTCGCTCAAGGTGGTGCTGGTGGCGGTGCCGCTGACGATTATAACGGCAAGCTGGGCCGGGTTCGCGATGTCGCAGATAGCGCCGCGCCCCCGCACTTGGCTCATCGTGGCCTCGCTGGTGGCTCTGATGGTGCCCGTGACCGCGCTGTGGCTCACCCGCTTTCTCATATATAAGTGGATTGGCGTGCTGGACAGCCTGTGGGCGCTGATACTGCCGTCGTTCATGGGCACCAGCCCGCTGTTCGTGCTGCTTTTCTACTGGACCTTCAGCCGCATACCAGCCGAGCTTTACGAGTCGGCTCGGCTGGACGGGGCGGGGGCGCTACGCATCTGGGGCCGGATTGCCATGCCCCTCTCCCGCGCGTCTATAGTGGCGGTGGGCGTGCTCGCCTTCGTTTTCTTCTGGAGCAACTTCATCGACCCGGTGCTATACCTGAACCGGCAGCAGAACTACACCCTGCCGATGGGCTTGCAGTCCCTCCAGCAGATGCAGCCCACCAACTTCCCGCTGCTTATGGCGGGTGCCGTGGTAATCACGGTGCCGGTGATAATCATGTTCATGTCCGCGCAGCGATTCTTCCTGCAAGAAACGCGCGGCGCGGGGTGGCTGGGACGCTAGCGGGGAGCTTCTACACGGCTGTGACAAAGAACATGAGACACGAGGCAGTCCGCCAG
>JALZHI010000144.1 GCA_030913985.1 Chloroflexota bacterium
CCCGCCACGAGGGGCCAGGTGTCGAAGATGGTAGCTAACACCTTCTTCGCGGAGTGCGGGCGGGACTAAGAGCTTTTCGCAAGGCTTTGAAGATAGAGGCTGTAGGGGCAGGCCCCCGTGCCTGCCTTTGTTAGGAGATTAGCACCAGGTATGCACAGGGGCCTGCCCCTACAGCCTTAGACTTGGCTACCTCTATGCACCGACTAGCGATCCCACCGTCGTAAGCAGGTCTTCCACGTCGAAAGGCTTGGCGATGTAGCCACTGGCCCCCACCTCCTGTGCCCACCGGCGGGCGTCCTGGGTGGCTGTCATCACCACGACCGGTACCTCCACGCCCTTCTCCTTGAGGATGCGGGCGAAGTCCCAGCCGTTGAGCACGGGCATGCGCATGTCGAGCAGCACCAGGCTTGGGCGGTGACGCTCAATGCACTCCAGGCCTTCCGCCCCATTGGCTGCCTGCTCTACCTCGTAGCCTTCGAACTCCAGGATAATAGCTACGGTGGTCAGGATCTCCGGCTCGTCGTCAATTACCAGGATTGGGCCTCGTTCCGGCATACGTTCCTCCATCGGACGTGACCAGAGGTGCTTGTGAAGCCACCCCATCGCCGCTCGCTGTAGTCTGCGCTGTAAACTGCTCCCGTGCCAGGTTGTCCACACCCTTCGACCTGTCACCATCCCTGCCAGGCGGCGGCTCAACCGGCAGGACGACCTGGAAAGTGCTGCCCTTGCCCGGCTCGCTGGTGGCCGAGATGCGGCCCCCGTGTTGTTCGGCTATGCCCCGGCAGATGAACAGCCCCAGGCCCATACCCGAGAACTTGCGATCGTTGACGTTGGTGCCCCGGTGGAACCGCTCGAAAAGGCGAGGTATGTCGGCGCTGGGGATGCCTATCCCCTGGTCCGTGACCGAGAGATAGTTGCGCTCGCCCTCGCGCCACACCCGCACGAGCACCGAGCCGCCATCCGGGCTATACTTGACGGCGTTTTCCACCAGGTTCTCCAGTAGCTGAGTGATGCGTACCTCGTCATAGCGCCCCGTCACCCGCCCATCTGCCTGTACTGCGCACGGGTGGCGCTCTGTGGCATGGCGGGCGCAGACCTCGTGGGCTATGCCAACCAGGTCTACCTCCTCGACGTGGCCCACGAGCATGCCCTGCTCGGCCCTTGATGCGTCCAGCAGTTCCAGGACGAGGTCGCGCAGCCGCTGGGTCTCCTGCACGATGCGCTGGATGCCCTTCGGGTCAGCCGGGGCCTCGGGGTTGCGGGTGGCCCGCCGCTCCAGGAACTGGGCCTGCGCCACCAGCACGGTAAGCGGCGTCTTGAGGTCGTGGGCCGCCGCCGAAAGGAAGTCCTCCTTCAACCGCGCCACTTCCTCCCGCGCCTGCACCCGCGCCGCCTCGTCAATGAGGGCGCGGCTTTCCAGCACCACGGCGGCCTGGTCTGCCAGCAGTTTCACAAGCTCCAGGTCCTCGTCGGCGAAGATAGGGGCGCGTGGAGCGTAGGCCACCAGCACTCCCAGCCGCCTGTCGCCTGCCGTGATGGGTGCGGCCAGCAAAGCCCGTGCCCCATACTTTAGCGCGAGAGGAGCAGCCGATGGTATATCTCTCTCGATGTTGTCGGTGAAGGCCGGTCGCTGGGTTAAAAAGGCCCTGCCGGCGATGGACTCTTCGCTCAATTTTATCTCCGTTGCGGTGCCGTCGATCCAGAAGCGTAGCACCTGCTGCTCGGGGTCCCAGAGGCCGATGCTGGCATGTGGCGCGCCCACGGAGCTACGCGTCCCCTTCTCAAGCTCTCTCAGGATCGAGGCGGTGTCGGGCAAGCGCGGAAGGCTGGCGGCACGCCCCAGGAAGGCCCTTAACTCCGGCTCCTGCCAGGCCCGGCGCAGGAACACGGGCGGTGCGAAACCGAGGAAGTAGCTGAGGCCAGACAAAAGTGAGGCCGCGTCCGTGAGCAGCCTCCACACTATGGCATATTGCGGCAGCGCCGTACTGAACACAAAGAGCGTAAAGAGGGTGCCGAGGAAGATAGACCCCCACGCTACGGCAACGAGTCTGCGCCTGGTCACGCCCGTGGACTTTCGCGACTCGCGCCAGAAAGCTACGGTGCTGTAGACCAGCAGGCCCGCGCTATATAGCAGTAGCGCGGAGAGCAGCCACACGGGTAAGCGGGCCGACAGCACCACCACGAGGATAACTGTCAGCCCAAGTACTACTTCCGCGCCGCGCATGAGCCAGGTAGGGACATTCGAGAAATCGTCCACGAGCCGCAACAGCAGGTAGGGTAGTGCGAACAGCAGGACGAGTGTGATTCCGAGCGATACGGTAGGCCACCAGCCCGTGGTAGGCAGCAGGCGCAGCCTACCGACCACGCTCAAGGCGATGATGCCCGTCGTGGCGGTAAAGAGGAGGGCAATGTCGATGTTGGCGCGCAGGGGACGGCGCACGGCCCTGGTGGCTGTGCGGGCGAATATCAGGATGTATGTGAACCAGGCTACGTACTGTGAGAACTGTTCCACGTTCATACGGTGCTCGCCTATCCGATGTGGAGTAAAGTGGGGTGCTAAGTCGAAGGGTTGCCCTACGTGCGCGAACGGTACGTTGCCAGCAGTAGCATATTACAAGTGTACTGCTGCCGTGGCTGCTTGTGCTGATTGTACCACAGTGTAGAACCGGATGTTCGCACTGCTCTACGCCTTCTGAGGCATGTAGGGGTGTAAGCCGGGTACCAACTATATTACAGAAGTAAAGGCTGATCTGAAAACGTTGAGTCGCAGGCAGAAGCCCTGGGAAGTATGCTTCTCGAACGCAGCCGCGATCCGCCAGCGCGGCCGCGGACGCCAGCCGGGATCAGTGTCCTCTCTATCTTGCAAGGGTTTAGCTACTTAGCGCAATAGCCCGGTGGTATAATCGAGTATAGGACCAGTGTCGCCACCGAGGCCCTATTTGATCGCGGGAGCGGCAGCGGTCCCTGGGTTGGACTGCAAGCATGGAGAACCAGCATGCGGGCTATGTGTGCTAAGAACAGCGGGGATTGCTCTGGCGAGCGGCGGCCCTTCGAGGGCTTTCTGCGGGGCAAGCCCAAGAAGCAGAACGGCCAGGACCCTACGGCAAACGGCAGTAAAACGGAGGGCCCGGAAACCGGTGGTACTACTCCGGGTGAGCAGCCCTTCGGCTTCTACAGGCCCGACCCCGAAGATGAGGAGCGCGACCGTGTGGCGCGGCGGCTGTGGAAGCAGGTATTTGGATGAATGCTGACCCGAAGCCTGGGCTAACTATGCACCAGGAACGCGCAATGCAGGCCGCACACAATAACGCCGTATGGTGCGATACGGTCTGCCGCGCTCACGGCAAACCCGGCGAATTCCGGCAGGGCATGTGGCTAAACCGGCAGACAACGCCACCCTTCTACCCGAACGCTGTCACGCTTGGCGGCCCTGGAGAGTCTGCCACACAGCTGGAGCACGTTCGCGAACTGCTCCAAGCGCAGATACCCGGCGCATGGGCAGTGAAGGACAGCTTCTGTGCCCTGGACCTCGCCGCGTTAGGATTTGAGCTTCTGTTTGAGGCTGCATGGCTCTATAGGGAAGCCTCGCCACCGGACCCCGGCCCTGTGTCTGCCGGGCAGCGTTCGGCCCGGATTAGCACCGCGACTGACCTCATCCTATGGGAGCGGGCTTGGAGTGGTGAGTCCGACGAGTCGGAAGGGGAACAAGGGCGTATATTCCCACCTGTTTTGCTAGCAGATGAGAATGTAGTCTTCATCGCGATTTATGAGGACCAAAGTATTGTCGCAGGTGCGATTGGCAACCGCACCGGGGAAGTAGTCGGCATATCGAATATCTTCCTCCCGGCGCATGACATTGAGCAGTTCAGAGCATGGTGTGTGGCAGGGGTAATGGCTACCTTTCCCGGCCTGCCACTGGTTGGTTACGAGGCTGGGCAAGACCTTGTAGCCATGCAGGCTCTCGGCTTTGAGGAAGTCGGACCTCTCAGGGTTTGGGAAACAAAGCAGGCATCTTGATGAGACCAGCTACCAAAGGTCCCAAGACCAACGCAATGCGGGTGCTGGACGCCCACCACATAGCGTATGAGGCTCACTACTACTCGCCGGAGGTCCATTCGGCGGATGAAGTGGCGCGGATAGTGGGCGCTGCTCCCACCCACGTCTTCAAGACGCTGGTGGTGTTGCCTGAGAGTGGCAGCGACCGCCCCTTGCTCGTTATGGTGCCCGCCAATGCCGAGTTGGACCTCAAGCTGTTGGGGCAGCAGCCAGGAGTGGGGGAGAAGCGGCTGCGCATGGCGACTCAGCGGGAAGCGGAGAGCCTCACCGGCCTGCTCGTAGGTGGCATTTCTCCGCTGGCCCTCCTGCAAAAGGGCTTCCGCGTCTTCATAGACGGTAGCGTTCTGCAACTCGACCGGGTATACGTCAGCGGCGGGCAGCGCGGGGTGAACCTCAGCCTGGCAGCCCCCGACCTGCTCAAGGTCACACGTGCCCTGCCCGTGGCGGCAGCTAGCCCGCTGTCAGTCAAGACGTGGGTATACGCCGCACGCCCAAATCTACTCTTGGAGTTTGAAACATGGATTCTGATCGTTTGGAGCAGCTACAACAGGCGCTAGGCAGCCGCGGACTGGACGGCTGGCTATTCTACGATTTTCGCCTCTCCAACCCGATAGCCTACCGAGTGCTGGGCCTCTCCACGACGCTGCTTTTCACCCGGCGCTGGTACTACTGGCTGCCTGCCGAGGGCGAGCCGGCCCGTTTGGTGAGCGCGATAGAGGCAGGCAACCTGGATTCGTTACCGGGGCGCAAACACCTTTACCGCAGCAGGCAGGAACTAGCCGAGAGCCTGGCGCGGATGCTGGAGGGTAGCACGACAATCGCGATGGAGTACTCGCCGCTGGCCGAGCTGCCTGTCGTGTCGCGGGTGGATGCCGGTACGGTGGAGTACCTGCGGGGCATGGGCAAGACGGTTGTTAGCTCTGCCGACCTCGTGCAGGCGTTCGAGGCACCTTTGTCTGAGCATGCGTTCGCCACTCACCTCGAAGCCGAGCGCCGGTTGGCGGCTATTCACGCGGCCACCCTGGATTACATTCGCAATTCTGTGTCCGCGGGACACACTTTGACCGAGTACGATGTGCAGCAGCACATGCTTGCCCTGTACGAGCAGCACGACTTGTTTTGCGACCACGGGCCTGACGTGGCGGTAGGTCCAAACGCCAGCAACCCCCACTATGCTCCCACCGCCGAGCGTTCCCTCCCACTGCGCGAAGGTGACCTACTGCTGATAGACTGGTGGGGCAAGTTGCCGGAGCCGGGGGCCATATACGCTGACTACACCTGGGTCGGGGTGGTTGGCTCAAGCGTGCCTGGGAGATACCGCGAAGTGTTTGATGTTGTGCGTGGGGCGCGCGATGCAGCCATAGAGTTCATCGACCGGCACGTGCGCGCGGGTACGACGTTGGAGGGCTGGCAGGTGGACGACGTGGCTCGCGCCTATATCACCGAACGCGGTTACGCCGAATACTACATCCACCGCACGGGGCACAACATCGGAGTGGACCTACATGGCCCTGGCGCGAACCTGGACAACTTCGAGACCCATGACACCCGCCAACTCCTGCCCCACACCCTTTGCTCAGTGGAGCCGGGGATATACCTGCCGGAGTTCGGCATACGTAGCGAGGTGAACGTCTACATTGGTGATGGCAGCATAGAGGTGACAGGGCGCCCGGTGCAGCAGGGGTTACCAGCCATACTAAGCTAACGCAGCTACAATGTCAGAAAGGATACTTTCTTATGCAGTACAAACCCGTTGCCGGGGAGCAGGAACTGGCGACCTATCGCGAGATGGTGCGCCTGGCCTTCAACATTTCGAGAGAGCACATGGACTTCTCTATGTCTCTCAGCCCGCTTACCGAGCGGAACTCCAGAGGCCTCTACGATGACGAGGGCAGGCTGCTGTGCGGGATGCTGATAATTGACAACGGGGCGCTCTACTTCAGGGGCGAGAACCCCATACCCACCGCCCTCATCAGCGCCGTTGCCAGCCCACCGGAGCATCGCCGCAAAGGTTACATCCGCCGGATGTTCGAGGGCATGTTCAACGAGCAACGCGAGCAGGGCGTGGCGCTCACCGCCCTCTATCCCTTCTACTTCCCGTTCTACCGTTCGTTCGGCTATGAATTGGCGCACGATGCCGCTCAATGCTCGGTCAAGTTCGAGCAGTTCCGCCAATGGCGCAAAGCGGCCGAACGAGGCAGGTTCGTGCCCATAGACTTTGAGCAGATCAAAGCCGATACGAGCGGGCAAGAGGGCGGTGATCTGGAGAAACTCAACTCTATCTACACCGCCTGGGCGCAGCGCAACCTGGGAACCGTAGCCCGCACCCGCACATGGTGGCTGCACAAGCTGACCCACAAGGACCAACCTGCCCCCGGCTATCTCTACTACGACCAGGACGGCCGCCCGGCGGGCTACATCATCTACCACCTGGATGACAAGGGCGACTGGGTGCGCGACCTGGTCATCCACGAGATGCAGGCGCTGGACCGCTCCGCACGTGAGGCCATTTACGGCTTCATTTACAATCACGACTCCCAGGCGCAGAAGGCCGTCTTCTGGACACCTATAGATGAGGCTTTCGCCTCGCAAATACCCGACCCCAGGGAAGCCGAAGTGAAAGTCCACTCAGGCTACATGCTGCGCTTGCTGGACGTGGAGGGGGCTTTCCACCAGCGTGCCTTCGCACCCGAAGCCGAGGGTGAGTTCACGTTCAGTCTCACCGATGAGATGCTGCCGGTCAATAGCGGTGCCTACCACGTCAGCGTACGCGACGGCAGGGCTAACGTCGAGCGCATGAGCAGTGGCGCAGAGGCAGGAGTGGAGGTTGATGCCAGGGCCCTCGCTCAACTCTACGGCGGCTACGCCAGCCCCGTTCGTACGGCTTCTATAGGCCAGATCAAAGTGAGTAGAGAGTCCGACCTGGCAGGCATGCAGGCAGTGCTCTACCCTCCCGGCCAGCCTATTCCGTACATGGCCGACGATTTCTAAGGGCGACGTTTACGTGTTAGTAAGGGACAGCTTCGCGCTGTTCCTTTTTGATTCCTAGAGCGTGTTATGAACTTTGAGGGTTGGAGTTGATAAAATGGGGATATGGAACTGTTGCCCCGCCGGTGGGTATGAGCGAAGCAGGGGCGAGCGCAGCTTTGTCTGGGCTGCTCGCTTTAGGAGGCTGGCAAGCGATTACGAACGCTTGTCCGAAACATTGGCAGGGCTGCATTTCGTTGCCTTTGCTATGCTCTTGGCTGCTCGCTTTGTTCAACTTGCTCATTTCCTTAATCCACAGGGTTGTGTATCTTCACAATACGCTCTAGCAAGCTGCGTTTCAGTCCTTTGAGCGAGGACGATGTCTGCGGTATAATAGACGGGCTAAGGCCTTAGGCCCCGTAGGGAGGCTGACTTTCGCATGATGTCAAACACCGACAAAATCTTTGCCGGCTCTATTCCGAAGCTATACGACGAGTATTTAGTGCCTCTTATTTTCGAGCCTTACGCTGCGGACTTGGTAAATCGGCTCCGTTCGCGCCCTCTTGCTCGCGTACTCGAAATTGCAGCCGGAACGGGTGTTGTGACTCGCGCTATGGCATCCGGGCTAGAGGAAAGTGTCTCCATCCTTGCCACCGACCTTAATCAATCGATGCTCGACCATGCCTCCGCCGTCGGAACAAAGCGCACTGTCGAATGGCGTCAGGCAGACGCAATGGAACTGCCGTTCCGCGATGGGGAATTTGACGCGGTGGTATGCCAGTTTGGGGTCATGTTCTTCCCCGACAAGCCCAAAGCCTTTTCAGAAGCGCATCGTGTGCTCAGACCTGGAGGCATTTTCATCTTCAACGTGTGGGACCGGATCGAAGAAAACGAATTTGCGAACACCATAATGACCGCGCTGGAGTCCATGTTTCCCGAGGATCCGCCGCGTTTTCTAGTACGCACGCCTTATGGCTACTATGACCGTAGTATGATCGAGCGCGATCTGGCAAGTGGCGGGTTCAGCAAGTCACCGCAGATCGTGACCGTTGCGGCGCGCAGCCAGGCAAGTTCTCCTCACGTGCCTGCAATCGGGTACTGCCAGGGGGGTCCCTTGCGGAACGAAATCGAGGCACGTGACGCTTCGCGGCTGGGCGAAGCAACGGAAGTCGCCGCAATCGCCATCGCGCAGCAGTATGGCGAGGGCACTGTGGACGGTAAGATTCAAGCGCATATTGTCACCGTCGAACGCTGACGGTGACAATATGCGCTCTAACAGCCTTGGCAATGGGCTACGCCTTTGCTACCGTCATTGCTACCGTCATGGCTGCCAACTGCATTCATCTGCTCATTCACACTTCATAACACTCTCTAGTTTCACTTGCCTATAGCTTTCCTGATTAGAAGCACTTGCTGACCTAGGTTTCCCTCTCCCCAACTGCTTCAACTGCTCTGCAACGAACCTATTGACAACCTCCCGAACCCATGCTAGACTTTGTTAGTTCAATGGACTAACAAAGTCCTTTGGCAGCGGAGGCACTGTGGCGCAGTTGCAGAAGGCCACCCAGCAGCAGACGAAGACCTACAACAGCCGCCTCGTCCTGAAGACCATCTACGACCAGGGGCGCGTCAGCCGTGCCGACGTGGCCCGCCTGACCCATCTCACCCGCACCACCGTATCAGACCTTGTTACCGACTTGCAGGAGAAGGGGTTGGTAGAGGAAGTCGGCATGGGCCGGTCGCTGGGTGGCCGCTCCCCTGTGCTCCTGAGCGTGATAGATGACGCCCGCCACCTCATCAGCCTCGACTTAGCCAACGACGAACTGCGGGGGGCGGTGGTAAACCTGCGCAACGAGGTGGTCAGCACCGTCACTCTTCCTGTCGCTGACAGGGCAGGGGATGATGCCCTCAGCCTCGTTTACGAACTGCTGGACAAGCTGGTCTACTCCACCGATAGGCCCATCCTCGGCATCGGTATCGGCACGCCCGGCCTGGTGGATACCACCCACGGCGTGGTGTTGCGGGCGGTCAACCTCGACTGGCGTGACCTGCCCCTCGGCAGCATCTTAGAGCAGCGGTACCGGCTGCCGGTGTACGTCGCCAACGACAGCCAGCTTGCGGCCCTCGCCCAGTACATGTTCGGCGGCCGGTCGTACGGACCCAACCTCGTCATGGTCAAGATCGGCCACGGCGTGGGCGCGGGGATCGTGTTGAACGGCGGCCTTTTCCAGGGCGACGGCTACGGCGCGGGCGAAATCGGCCACCTCACGGTAGAGGAGCGCGGGCAGAAATGCCGTTGTGGCAATTCTGGCTGTCTGGAGATGCTGGTGAGCACACATGCTATGAAAGCCCGCGCCTGTGCTCTGGCCTCGGAGCACCCCTTCTCGCCGCTCAATTATATGGACCTAGCGTACGAACTTGATACTGATACGATTAACCGCGCGTTCGCGTCGAAGGATGTCGCCGCGACCTATCTCATGCGCGAGACGGGTCGTTACCTCGGTATGGTGGTGGCAAACCTGATTGGCACTCTGAACGTGAAGCACATCGTGCTCATGGGCGACCTGGCCCGGTTTGGCAGCCCGCTGCTTGAGATCATCCGCCAGGAGATGCTCGTGCGCTCCCTCCCTCCGCTGGCGCAGGCCACTTGCATCGACCTGGTGGAGATGAACCCCCATGTCGTTATCCTGGGCGCATCGGCCCTCTTATTGATGCACGAGTTGGGGCTAAGCCTCACTCGCTAGTCCGCGTACGCGCGGCATGGAGGAACTGCCTCGATGAGCAACTACGATAAGTCTCGTGATTTGCTGGTAGGTGTGGACGTAGGCGGCACCAAGGTGGCCGTGCTCGTCGTCGAGGGGCAGGAGCGCGTTCTCAGCCGGGTGACGATGCCTACCTATCTTGAGGGTGCGGAAGCTACTGTAGCGGGCGTCGTCAGGGCCATACGGCTGGCCCTCAAAGCGGCCGGGGTGGATGCTAGCGAGGTGGGCTGCATAGGAGTAGGGGTGCCGGGCCGCGTGGACCCCGCTACCGGGGTGGTGCGGCACGCGGTGAACCTCGGCTGGCACGAGCTACCTCTGGGCGAACGAGTCTCGTCCGAGCTAGGGGTGCCTTGCCTGCTGGAGAACGACGTGCGAGTGGCGGCCTTGGGGGCGCAGCGGTACCTGGGTAGCGCCGCTCCGGCCAACATGGTCTACGTGAGCGTGGGCACGGGTATCGCGGCGGGCCTGGTGCTCGATGGCAAGGTCTACAGAGGCACGCATGGCATGGCGGGCGAAGTAGGCCACATGATAGTCGAGCCGGACGGTCCTCGCTGCGGCTGCGGTGCCCGTGGCTGCCTGGAAGCCCTAGCCGCCGGACCCGCTATAGCCCGCCTTGGGAAGGCAGCCGCCCGAAGCTCCAGGGACTCTCTCCTGCGCAATTACTCAACCGTTACCGCCGCAGCCGTATACGAGGCCGCGAGAGCAGGGGACGCCGCCGCCCAGGGAGTTACGCGCAAGGCGGGGCGCTACCTGGCGCTGGCGATACAGCAGCTGGTGATGGCCTACGACGCGGAGTGCATCGTGCTGGGGGGTGGCGTCTCCCGCGAAGGTGAGGCGTTCTTGCAGCCCATATTGCACGAGCTTGAGCGCCTGCGGCAGGACTCGGCCCTGGCTCACGAGTTGCTACAGCCCTACATGATCCGCCTGTTGCCCCCCGACTACGAAGCAGGTGCGTGGGGAGCCGTGGCCCTGGCGGGAAGTGGGCGAGCCAACGCCCAGCAACGGGAGCAAACGGCAGCCAGGAAGATGAGCCGGATGCAGAAACTCGTCCCGTCTGAGCCGACCACGCCGCTTAATTAGCAGGCGTCCACTGTTACACCCCACCAGCCTCCGTCGCAGGGGACGCTGGCCCACGCCTACGAGGAAAATATGCCACTCAGAGACGAAATACTGGAACAGCCAGACGTGCTGCAACGCTGGCTGGATACAAGCCTCGACAGCGTGAAGGAAATAGCCGAGGTGGTGCGACAGCGAGACGTGAGTTACGTCTTTATTGCGGCGCGCGGTACGTCGGACCACGCGGGAGTGTACGCCCAATACCTGCTCGGTTCGCGCAACCGGCTGCCAGTCGCCCTTGCCGCACCCTCCTTGTTCACCATGTACCCCGACTCGCCACGGCTGGAGAACGCCCTGGTGATCGGTATTTCGCAGTCGGGCCAATCGCCCGATATAGTAAGCGTCATTGAGGAGGGGCGGCGGCAGGGGGCTATCACGCTGGCTATCACCAACCACCCTGACTCCCCGATGTCTGCATCAGCCGAGCTAAACATAGATATCGGGGCGGGCGCAGAGCTAGCCGTGGCCGCCACCAAGACGTACACGGCCCAGTTGCTCGCCCTGGCTGCCCTCTCGGTGGCACTAGCGGGCAACAGCCAGGAAGACCTGGATGCGCTACACCGTGTGCCTGGCACGGTAGCGGCTTCGCTGGACCTCGAACGTGAGGCCGAGCGCATCGCCACCAGGCACGCCGCGCTGGAGCACTGTGTGGTGCTGGGCCGCGGTTACAACTACGCCACCGCCCAGGAGTGGGCCTTGAAGCTCAAGGAGATGGCTTACGTTTTCACCGACGTCTACTCCACCGCCGACTTCCAGCACGGCCCCATCGCCATTGTCGAGGAGGGTTTCCCCATACTGGCCGTGGCTCCTGAGGGGGCGGTATTCTCCGACATGCTGTCTCTGATGGGCCGCCTGCGGGACGAATACAAGGCTGAATTGGTGGTGATCTCCGACAGCGAGGAGGCCCTATCGCTGGGGCACGAGGGCCTATGCTTGCCCGGCGGGTTGCCGGAATGGCTTACCCCCATCCCCGCTATCGTGCCAGCCCAGCTTTTCTGCTACCACCTCACACGTGCCAAGGGCTACGACACCGAACAACCCCGCACGTTGCGCAAAGTCACGCTGACGCATTAGGGTTTAGCAGCGGCGTGCGTCTGTCACCGGGGAATGCACGGCCACCTTTGCCTACAATCTATTATCTCATCTGATGGGTTATAGAAAGTTGTGCCGGGCGGAAATCATGGAGCCTGTACCTGCGCGGCGATGAGGCTGCCGTAGAGCCGGGCACCGGCGGCTTGCAGGTGTATGCCGTCCTTGGAGAAGAGCGCAGGCTGTCCTGCGGTGGCGGCCCGCCAGTCAATCATCACCGTATTGGGGTAGCGTTGTACGCCCTCCGCGATCACCTTGTTGTTGTTAGCTTCCCACTGGCGCGGCACCTTCACATTGACGAATATCACCCTGCGCACGTCGGTCAGCAGCGACATCATCTGGTCGAACTGCTTGGCGGTGAAGGTGCCGTTGGTGCCCATGTGTATCACTACCACGTCACCCAGCTTCCCGGCCTCGCGCTTGGCCCGTATCGTATTAATGGCGTGTGACACCTGGCGGCTCTTTACCGCGTCCACCTCGGTAGGCGCGATGCTACCCAGCACGCGCACCAACTCCTTGGCCGCGCCCAGCATAACCGAGTCGCCTATCGCGGTGATCTTGATGGGTACAGGTCCGGTTGCTGGCGGTGGCGTGGGAACGGCTGTAGGCGCTTCCGGTGGTACGCTCGTTGGCACGTCCGTTGGCTTCGCGGTTGGTGCGTCTTGCGAAGCATTTGCCGTAGGCGGGGCAGGTTTGTTGCCAAGGGGGAGCGTGGGAGGCACCGGCTTCGGTGTGGAAGGCGGGGCCGGGGGCGCGGGTTGCCCCACGGGAGGCGCTTCTACCACTGGCACGTTCGCAGGATCGACTTTGAGCGTCAGGGCGGCCGCGAAGGCCCAGCCCTCTACGCCGTCCGCCGTGCGCACCACGTACGAGCCGTTGCCTCTCAGTTTGCCGATCAGCATGAGACCTTCCCCCCGCGCCAGCACCTTGATAATCGGGTAGGCCTTGCCCGGCCCTGTCCTGAGGTTGACGCCGGTGTTGGTGACGGCATCAGGGACGCGCACTGTGGCCGTGGCCGTGGCTGTCGCGCTAGCGGTTGCGCTTGCGGTGACGGTAGGTTCCGCCGTCGGGAGGGGCGTTGCCGTCGATTCGACGTGGGTTGTGGCCTGTGTAGGCTGGCTGGTCGCCGGGCCTGGTTGTGGTGTGCGGTCCTCGTTCAAGCTGTACTCACCCAGCGCTTCACTCAACCCGCCATCCGGTGAAATGTCCTCGGAACTGAAGATCTCCACAGAATCGCCCGACAAGTAGGAGGGTGGCGCGGGAGGCTGGGCGTTCACTACCGAGACACAGATGGCTACGCAAGCCAGGAAAGCCACCGCCGTGCCACTCCGCCGGGCCGCGAGGTTCCACCATGTCACACCGGGTCTCGTCCGCAACGCCCGCCATGCCCCTGCCAGGCCGCCGGTGCGTACCGGCGTCTCGACGTAGCGGTAGGACAGTTCTGCCAACGCCAGGCTGACGCCCATGCGCAGGATGAAGAGGGGCGGCCCGTCGAAAGGCACGTCAAGCTCGGGCCGCGTCACCATGAATACCGGCCAGTGCCACAGGTATATGCCGTAGGAGCGCAGTCCCACCCAGCGTATCGGCACCACGCCCAGCAGGCGCGGAATCAGCCGGGCTTCTGGGTGAACGGTGGCC
>JALZHI010000145.1 GCA_030913985.1 Chloroflexota bacterium
TCCAGAGGTACTGCTGGTAAAAGTAAGCCCCGAAGAGGATGGCGCTTATCATCCCGAAGGCGCTAACCCCCCTCATGCTGCGGAGGGAGGACTGCACGCGGAAATAGAGACTCCGTCGCTTGCTCTTGCGCCCCCCGGTTGGAGCAGGCACCTTAGCCGCGGCTTCACGCGCCAGGTGGCGACGCCACCAGATGAACAGGCCAACGGTTACGCACAGCGTGGCGAGCGCGAGCGAGAGCAGCAGCCACTCGTTCCACTGCGACCACTGGACTACCAGCCCGCTGAAGCTTTTCCAGAATTCGTAGGGAGAAAAGAGGTCGAAAGAGAGGTCTTGCCCTTCGCTCGCCAGTCCCAGTTGCACCAGCACGAGCACGAAGAGCACAGTCGCCGTAGAAGTGACGATCCCCTTGGCCGTGTCGAGTATCCAGCTTCGCAGGCCCTCTTCAAAGCGGGCGGTAAGGTCGTCGGGGTTGGTGGAAGCTAGCCTGGGCGCTTCGGGTTCGGAGGCCACTTCAGATTCAGGGCCGGAGTCTGGTTGAGCAATTATCTGGTCGGAGGGCTGTACTGAAGGTGCGGAGGCTGCTGCGACTATGGTAGGGGCTTCAGGCTTGAGTGCGTCAGCCTCTCCTACCGGCTCAATAGCCGGAAGGTCCTTATCTTCGACTTCCTGCATCGCTTTGTTATTCCTTCTTTTATATAGCCGATTTTATTGTGGTTGGACGGCTCATTAGACTCGTCCCTTTGTTTTTTCCGGCCATTATAACAAAGCTGAAGGCGCGCGTCCTCAGCCTCAAGGTGCAGTCCTGGCGGTACTGACGTAGGCCGAAAGTCGGAGTGAAACCTCCGGTCCTTTCTTCTCCGACCGCTCCCGCCCACATGGTCGCTCAGAGTAACACCTGATACGGCGCATGGCGTAGCGCAGGACACCCCAAACGGCGCAACCCGGCCCCTGCTCTCCGCAGCTATACTGCGTGTCATAGTAGACTCTCTCATATAAGAAAGGCCATCAACTCAAATGATCTATCCCCGCAAAGTACTCGCCTGCCTGATACTCATCGCAGGCATCACCGGTAGCATGGCAGCATGTGGTACGCAGGACTATCCAACTCCCGCAGCCGGTACACCCATGCCACAGGTCCAACCCTCAATCACGGCACAACCTACCAAAACGCTGCGGGCAACACCTACCGCCCTCCCCGCCGAAAGTTCTCCTTCCGCAGAAGTCGCAGCTCCCAATCCGGGCGACGGCACCAATCACGATGTGCTGTTCAGCATACCAGTTGGCGAGCAAAAGGAGGGCTTGCAATACCGAGGGGACAACATAGAAGGGATGCAGCGGAGTGGCCCGGCGGCTTTCAGCGTTGCCCCTGACGGTAGTTTCTGGATCGCTGACACCGCGGGCCTGCGCGTGCTGCAATATAGCGCCGGGGGCGAGTGGCTACAGACGGTGGATATGGCAACCCAGCCAAGGTCGCTCACTGATATAGAGGCGACCGCCAATGAGATCTACGTGCTCGACGCCTTTCCCACGCCGCCTCTGGTCATACGAATCTCTCCCTCCGGCCAGGTGAAAGGGCAATACGAACTCCCTGAAGAGTTCCGCCTGGAGAAGTTGCTGACGGGCATCGGCCTCGGTGAGGGAGGCGAGTTGCTGGTGGAAAAAGATGGCGGTGCCGAGGTCTTCAGACTGCTGGACGACCAGGGCAGAATCGCACCCACTCGGCTGGAGGGCTATACCTACAAGGGGACCACGTACAAAGCAAAGTCAGCCGGTATTCAGGCTGAGGACAACAGGGTCGGGCACCTTACAATAGGCGACCGGCAGGTAGAGGTCAGGACGGAGCACTTCCTTGGGGGTCTGCGCATCCTGGGCTTCGGACCTGAGGGTAGCGTGTTCGTCAAGCTGGAGGAAGTAGTGGTAGAGATAATAGAAGGCCAGGTGCCGGTTGACCAGACCGTGCGCATGTATAGCGCCGACGGCAGGCTGCTCGGCATGGCGCGCATGCCCCTTGTACGCCAGCACACCTACATCACTCAGCCCGTAGTCGTCGGCCCCAAAGGCGAAGCCTACGCCATGCTGACACAGCCCGACCACGTGGAGATACTGAGGCTGGGTTTCGCCGCCAGCCTGGACTCGATATTGGCCGCGCCCGCCACTCCAATACCCTGAAGTCCTAGGGGTGCCTGCAATGGAAGGTAATCGCCTTCCATTGCAGGCATGCATCATCCACAATTTGCTGGAACTAGCTGTCGAGATCGTCGTATAGAAAAAGGCTCACGTGATTTTTGAGGGAGCCTTCTTCGTATCAGAATACAGTGTGCCCGCCGGGACTCGAACCCGGGACCCTACGATTAAAAGTCGCATGCTCTACCGACTGAGCTACGGGCACATGTTCGCGCTAATCCGCCAGTCCTGATAAGGACATGAACGGACTAACATATCATTATACCAAAAACCTGCTCCTCCTAACCAAGCGTTGAACTAGCAGCCGATGATGTGCCTACTGCACTCTCGACCGCTATGCCAGCGCAGAACTGTGCTATCTCCCGGTTCATCTCGTCAATGAACTCCTCGTTCCAAGAGTGCTGCCCGCCGCTATATACGTACAGGCGGCGTTCGGGGTGCCCGGCTGCAATGCCTTCAACCACCGGCAACGGCGCTGCGAAATCGTGCTCCGAGGCCAGGATGAGGATGGGGCTGTCTATGAAGGGTAGCTCCGTCCGAGCGTCGGTGAGCATCAGGTCGTGCAGTAGCTCCCCGGCGGCGGCGAGGTCTGCCTGCTGCTTGTGGTCGATGTCGCGCTCGGCAAGCTCCGGTATCGCGTCGGGCGGCTCGTGCAGGATGATCTTGTGCATTAGCCAGTCGCTGGAGCGCAGGCCGTCTACCAGCTTACGCAACGGCCCGACCCGCAGGCCATACGCCACCACCGGCCTTGCCCACTTGGCGGCAATGGCGACCTTCCCCAGGAAGGGCAGGTGTAGCACCTGTCCCGCTACCCGCTCCTTGTTGTCGAAAGCGTAACGCACCGAGACGGGAGCGCCTGTGGCTACGCTAGCAAGCACCACCTGCCTGTCGTCCAGCCCCACCACCCGGAGGAACTCGCCCAGCCAGCGCGCGTACCCGTCGATGTTGTGCTTGTACGGCGCGGGCATCGGCTCGGACTCGCCGCAGCCGGGCAGGTCGGGGAGAACCACACGCCAGTCGTCGGGGACTCCCTGAATTACGGGCCAGAAGGAGTCGCCCCCGCCCATCAGGCCGTTGATGCCCACGTAAATGAAGCGCGCATCGTGTGGGCCTCGCGCCGTGTAATGCGCCTGCCTGTCGTAGACCTTTACGGTCTGATGTTCCATCCGGGGACTGAGTTCCAAGCTTGTTAGCCTCCTGTGTGCGCCAGCCTTTGAGTGGGGTACGTTCACGGCTACTGTTGCAATCGCTGTGCCGTTGTGGGGAGCGTTGGGACAACTCCACCCTCCACACGGGCACGCAACTTGCTCCTCAAGTCGTGGCGATTAGCCAGTAACCAATTCAGGAGGACAATAATGGCGGAAATTCTTAGCGACAATACGTACAACCTGCTTGCCATCTTGTTGAGCAAGCTTGAGGGTCTCGAAGCCTACGACACTTACTTGCAGGACGCGGACGACGACAGCCGCAAGATCATCGAGCAGATCGCCCGCGACGACGAGCGCCACGCCGAGATGCTTCGCTCCGCGGTCGAGAAGATGGTCCGCGACGGCGGCCTCAAGTAGGTCTTAGCAAACGTCCCGGCGCAAGGTGAAATGCCGGGGCAAGTTGAATAAGAAGCTGAACGCGATGTCCGTCTAACGGGCGTCGCGTTTCACTTCGTGTAGCAGGACCTCCAGCTTACGGGCCTGTTCCTGCCGGGTATAGTTCAGAGTGACGTACTGCTGCCCCTTGCCGCCCATCTCACGCGCCTTCTCCGGCTGCCTGCAAAGCTCCTCGATGGCCCTGGCAAGTTCTTGTGGGTCCTCCGGCGGCACGGCGATCCCTCCACCTGCCTCTTTCAGCACGTCCACCGCTTCGCCCGCCACGCTCAGCACCACCGGCGTGCCGCACGACATGGCTTCAAACATCTTCGAGGGCAGCGCGCCACTAAAGACCGGCTCGTCCTTCAGGGGCACGATGGCGCAGTCGGCCATGGACAGGTAAGCGGGCATGGAGGTGGCCGGTACCTCCGGCAGCATCCGCAGGTTTGTGAGGCCCAACTCCTCGCATTGTTGCGCCAGCGCCGCCTTTCGCGGCCCTTCACCCAGCATCACGAACTGGATATGAGGCTCATCGCGCAAGAGCCTTGCTGCTTCCAGGACGTTTTCCAGTCCCTGCGCGATGCCGTGTATGCCCGCGTAGAGCACCACGAACGAGGATTCCAGGCCAAGCTCGCGCCTCAGCCTGGCGGCACCATCGGGGTCGGGCCGGAAGAGCTCGGTGTTGGCCCCATTCGGTATCAGGGCCAGCTTTTCCGCCGCTATGCCACGCTCGATCAACCGCGCGCGGATGCCCTGTGTAACGGTAACGATGCGGGAGGCGCGGGCGTACAGCGCCTTCTCAAGGACCTCGGCTGCCGCTATGGCCTTCCGGTTGCTCAACTCTCCTAGCGCGACGGCGGACTCCGGCCACAGGTCGCGCACCTCGAACACCAGCGGCACCCGCCTCAACAGCGAAGCCAACAGCCCGGAAGCGCCCACGAACAGGGGAGGGGAAGTAGCGTAGACCAGATCGTACCGCCCCCGTACCAGGCTGCCCGCGAGCGCCGCCATGCCCATGTAGCTCAGGTAAAAGCGCATGCGGGTGGCGAACGTCTTCTCCGGCGAGGTCCACACCCACAGCCGGAACACGTCAACGCCCTGCTCAGTGCGACGTTCGGAAAGCCTGCCGCGATACTCCGGCGGGATGATGCCGGAGGGGTGGTTAGGCACCTCGGTTATGACGGTGACGTGGTGCCCCTGAGAGCCCAGGTAGCGGCTCATCTCGAAAGCGCGCGTCTGGGTAGCGCCCACTTCCGGGGGGAAATACTGCGTAAAGTAGAGGATGCGCATGTTCAGCGGGCCAGGCTCGGCTCGGGTTGCCTGCGCACCACCTCGGGTTCGGGCACCGGGACCGTACGCGCGATGTGCAAGCGCCACCAGGTCACGAGGTTGAGCATCTTCCACAGGTCGAGCGACCTATCTCGCGCGCCCGACTGGTGCTCCTCCAGCGCATTGAGCACAAAGTCGCGGTCGAGCAGTCCGAACTCCCTCGCGTCGGGCGAATCGAGTTGCTCCCGCACCCAACTGGCAAGGCTCTCGCGGAACCAGATGTCAACGGGCGTGGGCATGCCCATCTTGTCGGTGCGCTTGTAGATGGAGGCGGGGAGCACGTCCTTCACAGCTTCCTTGAAGATGTGCTTCATATCGAGGTGCTTCATCTTCAGGTGGCTCGGCACGCTGGTGGCTAGCTCGATGAGCCGGTAGTCCAGCAACGGCGCTCGCGACTCCAAGGAGAAGGCCATACTGGTGCGATCCTCCACTTGCAGCAGGGCGGGTAGATACCACTTGAGGTCGTAGTACATGACGGCGCCGAGGGCGGACCTCCTGCCCTGAGTGGCACCGGGGGTGCTTGTCCCTTCCTCCTGTGTCCCGCCCACACCAGCCCGCTTGAATTCCGGTCCCGCCCACGTTCCTAACGCGGTTGAGGCCCGCAGGCGTGCCTTTCGGCCACGTACCAGCGTCTTGAGCAGCGTCATCCGCGTATTCGAGCGACTGAGCAGCACGAACCCGCTCTTTACCACATCCAACAGCAACCTGGGGTGCTTGCGTGCCGCCTTGAGGAGGCTGCGAAAGTATGCCGGTACGTAGCCCAGGTACCCGCCCCACGCCTCATCGCCGCCCTGCCCTCCGTTGATGACGATCACCCCGGCGTCGTTGGTGATGCGGCACACCGCCCATTGCAGGAGGATACCCGGCCCCGCCGCAGGCTCGTCCATGTGCCAGACGATACGGTCCAACAGGCGTTGCAAATCTCTGGCTGTGGGCAGCGTCTCGTGGTGCTCGGTGCCGTACTTCGCCACCACGTCCTCGACGTACCTGCGCTCGTCGTACGCCGGACCTTCCGCGAAGGCCCCGGAGAAGGTGCGCACCGGCTCGCCACTCTCACGCAGCCTGCGGCTCAGCAGCGCCACAATTGAGCTACTGTCAAGCCCCCCGCTGAGGTGCGCCCCAAGCGGCACGTCCGACCGCAAGCGCAGCCTCACCGAGTCCTCCAGCAGCTCGCGCGTGCGGGAAACGTAGTAGCTTTCGTCGTGCTTGCCCACCGGGTCTTCTGCCGTGGGCGCGTCCCACCACTGCCTTACCTGCAAACCTTGTGCGTCAGCGAGCATGTAATGTCCGGGGAGCAACCGTTTGATGCCCTCAAACCAGGTGTGCTCTCCGGTGGTGAACATGGCGTTCATGTACTCGGCAATGGCGGCGAAGTTGGGCCGGGCTTCTATGCCGGGGTACGCTAGCAGGGCCTTTATCTCCGAGGCGAACACCAGCCTTTCACCATCCCAATGGTAGTAGACCGGCTTCACACCAATCCGGTCGCGCGCTATAAAAAGCCGCTCCTTGCGACTGTCCCAAATGGCGAAGGCGAACATGCCGTTCAGGCGTTGGAGGCAATCGACGCCCCATTCCTCGTACGCGTTCAGCAGCACTTCCGAGTCGGAGTGCGAGCGGAAGGTATAACCCCTGGCCTCAAGCTCCGGCCTAAGCTCGACGTAGTTGTAGACCTCGCCGTTGAACACCAGGTGCAGGCTGCCGTCGTGGTTGTGCATTGGCTGGATAGCGGCATCCGATAGGTCTATGATGCGCAAGGCACGGTGGGCCAGCGCCACGCCACCATCGGTGAAGAAGCCGTCGCCATCCGGCCCCCGGTGCGCGATCCTCTCGTTCATGCGCCTGAGCACGTCCATATTCGGGGGCGTGCCGAACCTGTTGAATATGCCTGCTATACCGCACATGCCACCAGTATAAATTACGGCCTCATGCCGGCACAAGAGCCGCCCGCATGCGAGTTTGCTTGTCGAACCAGGCGTCGGGTGCTACAATTGCATGGCCCGGAGGAGGTTCAACTCTTCCATGCGACCGCCGCCAGACCTGGAGTTTAGGAGTAGTTTTGTCTACGCGTAAAGCACGGGCCGTCGCGCTCGTCACCGCCATCCTGTTGTTGCTTCCCGGCTGCTGGCCCTTCCAGCAGTCCGATGCCCCGCAAGCGCAGGGCACCCCCTCGACCACGCAGCCCGGCACACCTTCCATTGTCGAACCGAACGTTGACCTCACCCCTATCCCCATTTCGACCGATGCGCTGAACATCGCGGGGCAGACCGACGACCCGCCCAGCCTCGACCCCGCCCTTGCTACCGACGGCTACTCGCTCTTCATCATCCGCCAGCTTTTCAGCGGCCTGGTGACGTTCGACGCGAACATGAATGTAGTGCCCGACATCGCGGCGAGCATGCCCTCGGTATCTGCCGATGGGCGCGTCTATACCTTCGCGCTACGCAAGGGAGTGAAGTTCACCGACGGTCAAGAGGTGACGGCCAGCGATTTCAAGTACTCCTTCGAGCGGGCTACCGACCCCAAACTGGCGGGTGCTCTCCCGGCCACGCAATTGCCCGCCGGTCTGTACCTCAACGACATAGTGGGCGTGATGGACAAGCTGGAGGGCAAGGCCACCGAGATAGCCGGCGTCAAAGCCCTCGACCCAACCACGTTGGAGATCACCATTGACGAGCCAAAGGCGTTTTTCCTGTCGAAGCTGACGTCGGGACCGGCGTTCGTGGTCCAGCGTTCCAACGTGGAGGAAAGCCCCAGGTGGACCGAGCACCCGCGCGGCACCGGCCCCTTCCGCCTGGAGAAGTGGGTGCATAACGACCAGATGGTGCTCGTTGCCAACGACCTCTACTACGCGGGACGCCCGGCGCTCTCCACCGTCAACATCTGGATGGGAGCGAACGCGATAGGCCAATTGCAACAGTACGAAGTGGGCGGGCTGGAACTGGCTAACGTGCCCATTGACGACATCTACCGCGTGACCGACCGCAACAACCCTATGTCGAAAGAACTGCAAACCGTACCGGAGTTGTCGGTGACCTATTTGGGTTTCAACCTGCGCCAGAAGCCGTTTGACGACCCCAAGATCCGCGAAGCCTTCTCCCGCGCCATTGACAGGCAGAAGATAGCGCGAGTGATGTTCCAGTCGCAGGTGCGCCAGGCGACGGGCTTCGTGCCGCCCGACATGGCCGGGTACACGCCTCCCTCCGTGGACGAGGGCTACGATGTCACCCGCGCCCGGCAGCTTATCGCGGAGTCTACGTATAAAGAAGTCAAGAACCTACCGCGCGTGAGGCTGTACACGACCGGCGACCCCATAGGCCCCATGCTACAGGAGGTTTACAGCCGCACCCTGGGTATTGAGATCGAGGTGCACCAGGTCGAGTGGAGCGACTACCTGGAAGGGCTGGACCGCAACGAGTACCCGATGTACATGCTGACCTGGAGCGCCGACTTTCCGGACCCGGAGGCCATTCTAGGCAGCCTCTTCCGCTCGAACTCGCCCGAAAACCACATGGGCTACCGCAACGCCGACGTTGACGCGGCCCTGAGCGCCGCCAGCACCGAAACCGACCGGCAGCGGCGCATGGCAATCTACCGGGAGGTAGAAGAACGCATCCTCAGGGACCACCCGGCGGTGCCACTGTTCCACTCCGTTTCGTACACCCTGGTCAAACCCTACGTCATGGGGCTAAACGTCACCCCGATGGGCATATTGAGCCTGAAAGACGTTCGCCTCGCCGAACGCTGAGGAGGGCACCGCTTACTCTTATGTCCGCGCTCTTCTACCGGGGGAACGCCCGGAGCGACGACCGGCCCGAAATCGAGCCGCTGACCCCGGCGCTCGTGCGCGACCTGCGCCTGCCCTGGCTCAGCCGCTTCAACCCGTCGTTGCTTACCCACCACCTCCAGCAGCACCCCGGCCACGCCCTGTGGGTGCCCCGCACCGGCGAGTACGTCATCTGGGAGCCGTGGCGGCGCAGGGCCGACATAGCCAACGTGCTGGAAGTCACAGCAAGGCGCGGCCGCGAGGCAATTCTGGAGGAGTTGGTGTTTGCGACGGGTAGGCAGGACTACCGCCTGCTCCTGTGCGCCGACGAGGTATGGCGTGACCATACGAAGTCCTGGCTGGGGGCGGGCTTCTCGCAGGTAGAGCGCATCGTCTTCTTCAGACGCGATTTACGCGACAATCTGACGGGCGTAGACCAGGGCACTTTACCCCAACTTGCGATACGCCGCGCCGACCTCTCCTACATGGACGACCTGCTGACGGTGGACCACGACTCGTTCCCCTGGATGTGGTGGAATAGCGTCACCGAGTTCGAGACTTACCTGCAAATGAGCAACGTGCACGCTTATATTGCCTACGTGGAAAACTTACCGGTCGGCTACGCGTCGTTTACTATGTATGACGGGTGGGCGCACCTCGACCGGCTCGCCGTGGCCTCCGGCATGCAGGGTCGCCGCCTTGGTGCCGCACAATTGCTGCACGCCCTACACCGGATGCGCGAGCTAGGTGCTGCTTCAGTTGCCCTTTCGACCCAGGAGAACAACACCCAGTCGCACCGCCTCTACAGGTCCTTCGGCTTCAAGCAGCAGTCGGACACTATGACATTCTATGGCCGACAATTGGGGAGTGACGATGGACGATGGACGATAGACGATGGACGATAGGAGACGGAACCGTCAAGACGCAAAGGACGCCAAGGACGCGCCAAGAGGATGATGGTCGGTATTATCCGACCACTAACCACTGACCACTAACCACTAACCACTCGTCACTCTTACCAGGGAGCATGTATGAAAGTCCTGATGCTGTCGTGGGAGTACCCGCCGCACATCGTTGGGGGTATGGGCAAGCATGTAGTAGAGCTTGTGCCGGAGCTTCTAGCCGATGGCGTGGAGGTACACCTGGTTGTGCCCAGGCTCCGGGGTGGGGAGCCTTGCGAGCCGCTGGCGCTGCCCGATGGCAGCCCCGCCGCCAACGGCAGCCGCGTATACCGGGTGGAGACTTCCGGCACGCGTGGGGACTTCTTCGCCAGCACCTACCACGACAACATTTCCCTCCGCGAGTTCGCCACGCAACTGGTAGAGGAGCAAGGCGGCTTCGATCTCATCCACAACCACGACTGGCTCAGTAGCTTCGCGGCTATAAACCTGAAAGACGGGTTCCGGCTGCCCCTGCTCACGACCGTGCACGCTACCGAGATGGGGCGCAACCACGGCAACCTGTATGGCAGCTTGCAACAGGCGATACACCAGGCCGAGTGGCGCGCCATCTACGAGTCGTGGCGGGTGATTGCTTGCAGCAGCTATATGTCGTGGGAGTTGCAGACCTACTTCGGCGTTCCAGCCGAAAAGGTCGATGTCATCCCAAATGGGATCGATACCCGCCGCTTTGACGCCCTCGACGGCAAGGACCTATCGAAGTTCCGCCTGGAGTTCGCGCAACCCGACCAGCCTATTATTTACCATGTAGGCCGCATCGTGCCGGAGAAGGGGCTTGCGGTGCTGGTCGATTCCGTCCCGCTGGTACTGCGTGAATGGCCGGACGCCAAGTTCGTGGTGGCGGGGGGTGGTGCATACGTGGAGGACTTGCGTGCAAAAGCCCGCGCGCTTGGCATCGAGGACAATATAATCTTCCCCGGACGTGTCTCCGACGAGATGCGCGACGGGCTGTTCAAGGTAGCCAACGTTGCGGTCTTCCCCAGCCTGTACGAGCCGTTCGGCATCGTGGCACTGGAAGCCATGTCGGCGGGCACGCCAGTGGTCGTAACGGAGGTGGGGGGGCTGCCGGAAGTGGTGGAGCTGCACCGCACCGGCATCACGGTCAAGCCCAACGACCCGTACTCGCTGGCCTGGGGCATTCTGCACACGCTGGAGCACCCGGAATGGTCGGCCACCCGCGCCTCTAACGCCGGTCACGTAGCTCGTGCCGAGTTCAACTGGGCGCGGATCGCGGACCAGACCACCAGGGTCTACCGGCGAGTGGCTGACGAAGCGGGTGCCGGCGACTGGGCGTACAAGGTGCCACAGGAGACCACCGCGACATAAAGCTCCGATCTGATAGCAGACAGAAGATCGGGGCAACAGGAATGTGAGGAGCAAGAGGATGCTGCTATCAGACAAGAAAATCATGGACGCGATGGAGCAAGGGGACATCGTTATCGAGCCGTTCGAGCCTCGGCAACTCGGCACCAACTCTTACGACGTGAGGCTTGGCCCCTACTACTTCATCCCCAACCACAACATGGTAACCGTCAATTTCACCGAGGAGGAGGACGCCAAGTCCTTCTGGCTTGGCCCCTACTTCGCTGAAGACGGCCTAATCCGCATCCGCCCCGGTGACACGATACTGGCGCACACGGAGGAAGTGGTGGGCGGCCGCAACGGCTTCACCACCTCCATGCGCTCGCGGTCCAGCATCGGGCGGTCGTGCCTTTCCGTCTGCAAGTGCGCGGGGGTGGGCGACGTAGGCTACATCTCCCGCTGGACGATGGAGATTACCAACCACAGCCACGCTATGGCAATCGTCCCGGTGGGGCTGCGGGTGGCCCAAATCCTCTTCTACGAGGTTGGCGAGACCGCGCGAGAGTACCAGGGCAAGTACGGCTCTTGGAACGACTGGTCGCCCAAGGACATGCTCCCCAAGCTGTACCGCGATTACGACCTACAACGCGTCGGCACCCACCGGGTCCCCAGCCGCAACGGGCACGAGACATTGGCAAGGTAGTTGCTTCTCCTGGGGAGGGATTCGTAACACGTAACGCGTAACTCGTAAATCGTAACGCCGCCTGTTACGCAGGTGGGTGTGTTGCGCGATGGTCGGGAATTAGGCATACTACATTGTTGTTTTGGGTGCAGGCCGCCGGTGCGTACAGGCAGTCCCAACCAACATATGAGTTCCTGAGCTTACGAGTTACGCGTTACGTGTTACGAGTCACGCGTTACGAGACCCTCCCCACGAGAAGATAACCCATGCCATTACGTTGTGAAAGTCCCATTACAATCTGCTTTCGGACTCCGGCGGCCCAGTGCATCATGTGCAGCCGCCACTTTTGCTCTCAGCACGGCGACGTGGCCGCTGCTGTGTGCAGGCTGTGCAGCGCCGCCTATCGCCGCAGGCTCCACGATGAAGCCGCCCAGGTCGCGGAGGTCGAGCGGCGGGTAAGCGCCGAGGCGCGCAACAATGACGGCATTTGCGGCTGGCACGAGTGCCCCAACGAGCTATACGCCCGGTGCGAGCGCTGCGGCGCGTCGTACTGCCCCCGCCACATCAGCAGACACCGGTACACCTACAGGTACCGCACGCGCAGGGGCATATACAAGCGGCAGGCCGAAGTCACCCTCTGCGATGCCTGTAAACCCTACCTGGACGAGTACAAGACCGAGAAAAGCTGGCGTGACTAAGTGCCTGGGCGGCCCGTGCCGACAGTAAAGACCCCCGCAACCCAACACATACTTCCACAGGTGAACGCCAATGAGCAATAGTAACCCTCACAGGCCCCGGCCGGTGGTGCTGGTCATCCTCGACGGCTGGGGGCTGCGCGAGGAAAAAGAGCACAACGCCATAGCCCTGGCCGACACGCCGAACATGGACCGCCTGTGGGCGGAGTACCCCCACACCGACTTAGACGCTTCCGAGCACGCGGTCGGCCTCCCCACCGGGCAGATGGGCAACTCCGAAGTCGGGCACCAGAACATGGGGGCGGGCTTCATCGTCTACCAGGACCTTACCCGCCTCGATAAGTCTATTGAAGATGGCTCCTTCTACGAGAACCCCGAGCTTGTGGCGACGTGCGAGCACGTGAAGTCGCGCGGCTCCACGCTGCACCTCTTGGGCCTCCTCGGACCGGGCGGCGTGCACAGTCATTGGGCGCACCTGTTCGCCCTGCTGGAACTGGCGAAGCGGCGCGGCATCGACAAGGTAATCTACCACGCTTTCACTGACGGGCGTGACACGCCACCTCAAAGCGGACGGGCTTTCATGCAGACCGTGCTGGACAGGTTCCGCGAGGTTGGAGTGGGGCGGGTGGGCAGCGTATCGGGCCGCTACTACGCGATGGACCGCGACAAGCGTTGGGACCGGGTGGAGAAGGCGTATAACGCGCTCGTCATGGGCCAGGGTAGGCGCTTTAATGACCCCCTGGAGGTGTTCGCGGCCTCGTACGCGGAAGGCGTCACCGACGAGTTCATAGTGCCTACGGTAATAGCAGCGGAGGGCGAAGAGCCTAGCACGATAAAAGATGGCGACGGCGTTATTTTCTTCAACTTCCGTAGCGACCGAGGACGCGAACTGACGAGGGCCATCACCGACCCGGATTTCCAGGGCTTCGAGCGTCAAAGGCGGCTCTCCGACCTCTACTATGTCACCATGACCCGCTACGAGGAAGACCTGGACGTGCACGTCGCCTTCCAGGCGATGGAAGTCAAGGTGCCCCTGGCCCGC
>JALZHI010000146.1 GCA_030913985.1 Chloroflexota bacterium
AAGACCATCTCCCACCCTGTCATTCTGAACGCAGTGAAGAATCTCGTCCTTTATGCAGGTGTTACCCCTTTCTTCATAGTGTACGTGGTCATTGGTGCTTTAGACCTGTAGGAAAAGGTGGTACTTGGGTGGTGAGGGACGAGATTCTTCACTGCGTTCAGAATGACAAAGAGACACTTGGTCGCCATAGTTCAACGGCATCCCTACTCACCTTCTTGAGATCCTTCACTGCGTTCAGGATGACATGGTGAGGCTTGGTCCTAAACATCTCAGATCGTGCCAGAAGCACTAGAGCAGCGAGTTCTGCATCTGCATCCGCCCCAGGACCTTCTATCTACAACAACCAGTGGGATAGAAATAGACGACTCAACCAAGCTTCAGCTTCGTCCTAACGGTCCCGGCCCTTTCGCTCTTGACCACCACCTCTACCTCTTCACCCTCGGCCGCGCGCACGACCCACTCCAGCCTCTTCTCGTTGTCGGTGACTTCACGCGACGAGAACCAGCCCGCGTAGAGCTTGTTGCTGCGCCCTTCCAGTTGGCCTATCTCTTCCTCTCGTTTGCCCAGGACCAGCTTGCCGCCCTCAGGCAGGTTGATGCGCGCCTCTATAGGACGGACGATCTTGCGCTCCTGGGCTTTGCGGCTCGTGTAGGTCGGCAGGAAGCCCTTGTTGGCGACTACCACGCTCACCTTGTACACGCCGTCGGCCTGCTTCTCGACCTCGCTCCTGCGGAACTCCAGCCGGGGCGACATGAGGACGTGCGCCAGCGTGAACTGGCAGTGCTTCTCGCAGATTTCGGGAAGATATTGGGCGGGCACGTTGGTCCAGTAGTTCTTGGTGTCCCAGCCGCCTATCTCCACCTTGCCAAGCTGTGGGTGCTCGAACTCGCGCCAGGGGATGAAGGCCTTGCCCCCTAGCTCCTTGTCGTTCCACTCCATCAGCTTGAGGTCGTCCTCCTCGGAGTGGTGCTTAATCCAGCCTATCCAGTCGGTCACTTCCAGCCCGGCGACCTTGGGCGGGTCCCACAACTCGGTGGTGAAGCCGAACCAGCCAAAGTAGTCGTAGGCGTAGTCGTCCATAGCCCCGTGCATCGGCTCCTTCGGGTCGTACGCGAAGCCGTGGAACACCGACACGCAGGGGTAGCCGGTAAGCTCCGTGCCCCTCTCCCCTATCAGCTTGTACACGTCGAGGTCGTGCGTGTTGAAGTAGTCGTCAGGGTGAGTAGAGTAAGGCCGCAGTATCACACCGGAGTAGGTGTGGTAGGAAAGAAAGCCGTTGATGTTGCGATGCCCCGACCAGAACTCGGCCTCGGCCCGCGTTTCTGGCTCGGAGAAGGGGTAGTCTCCCGCGCCGCGCTGCACCCCCTCCGGTGCCCAGTCGTAAGGGTAGTTGCGGTTCAGGTCCAGCCCCTCGCGGGGAGGTGCCATCTTTATGGAGTGCCCATCCCAGTCGTTGATGATGCCCTCGCTGACCAGGTGGTAGTAGGTGCCGCCTATCTCGTCCGGGGCGCGCCGGACCATAATCCTGGGGTCCTTGTCCGAGGCGCGCCACGCTCCGTTGGGATCCTCGATTCGCATCTGCAATATCTTGCCGTCGCCGTCCACGTCGTCCATGTAGAGGCCCTCGCGGTCCTCGGTGAACGGGTAGCGGCGGGTGGAGGAGCGCATCCAGTGGGGCGTGGTGAGGTACTTCTCCGAGCCGTCTACCGTTATGCGGGGCAGCACGTACAGGACGTGCTCGTCCAGCAAGGTCGTGACGCGCGGGTCTTTGCCATAGTTGTCCAGGTGGTGTGCGATGGTGTACAGCGCCACCGCCGAGCCTGTGACCTCCCCCGCGTGAGTGTTGGCATCAATCCAGTAGGCGGGCTTCTCAAGGTCGGTGCCGGTGGCGCGATTGGTGAGGATGGCAAGCAGCATGTCGCGCCCCTCGTAAGACTTGCCAATCACCGACACCGTGATGAGGTCGGGGTATTCGGCGGCGCAGGCTTGCAGAAAGTCCTTTATCTCGGCGTAGGTATAGTAGTGGGAGAAATCTAACTGGGGCATAGATGGAGGCGTCCTTTCTGGGGAGTGTTAGCCCCCAGTATACATCCTCCGGTGGAGAGGCAACAGCGCAGATCCGCTGGAATGGGGGACCATCTTCTACACGGGAAATTCGGGTTCACAATAGACGCCCGTCGACTAAAGTCGAGGGCTACACTTTGCAAAGTCTGCATAGGCAGACTGGTTCTTCTTAGAAAACCCGAATAGACCAAACAAGATGCTGTAGTCCCTGCAAGGGACTTTGCAAGGTGTAGCCCTCGACTTTAGTCGACGGGCGTCTTTCAGGGGCGTCTTCCATGTACGGCCCCACATGAGTTTCACGCACGTTGATGGTGTAATTCGCGAATTTTCGGTTATACTACCATGATGTTGGTCGCATAGGCCCGCACACGAGCAGACGGCTACGCACTACCCTGTTCCGCAACCTGATAGCCTATGGTGGGGTAGCTCTTGCGCTACCTTCCGCACACACCTGGCACCGGTATGGAGCAGCCGGGCGCGGAGTGCGAACCTGACGGGCCGAGGAGCTTTCGTTCTTGAACCAGCGCGGTAAAGAAGCCCAACACACAACTCCCCATGAGAACGGCAAGGCGGCACCCGCAGGACGCGTCACAGCGCCTCTCAGTCCCCCTGCCGGCAAGCAGGGCACCCATCGCGTACCCATGGGCGGTACGCGCGGCAGAGCCGTGCTGACAGACCCTAGGGCCATCAGGCTGCATACGGAGATGCACAGGCGGAGGATGAGGCTCGTCATGGTGCTGGCGGGCCTGCTGGTGGCCTTTGCGGGTGTCGCCGTGGTGGGGGTGTTCGTCGTAGGTGGGGGGGTCATTTCGACGGTCACAGGCGAGGTGGGAGGCATATTCGAGACGCCGGTCCCTCAGCTTCCCCGCCTCACGTCCGGGCCTGACATGCCGGAGGGCACACCCCCGGCCATCACTTACCCCGACTGGGACAAG
This sequence comes from Chloroflexota bacterium, assembly GCA_030913985.1. Classification (GTDB taxonomy): domain Bacteria; phylum Chloroflexota; class Chloroflexia; order QHBQ01; family JADMIH01; genus JADMIH01. The sequence continues at coordinate 3,000 of JALZHI010000146.1, forward strand.
AAAGAGCCTGTCAATATCCTCCTGATCGGCCTGGACGAGCGTGAAGGGGTCGAAGACATCCGCACCGACACGCAGATCATCGTGCACATAGACCCCACCGCCAAGACCGCCGCTCTCGTGTCGCTCCCCCGCGACCTGTGGGTGGAAATACCAGGGCATGGCGAGGACCGCATAAACGCGGCCTACAAGATAGGCGAGAAGGAAAGGAAGGGAAGCGGCCCCGCCCTCGCCAAGGCTACCGTCCGCGAGAACCTCGGCATACCGATCCACTACTACGCGACGGTCAATTTCCAGGGCTTCGAGCAGGTAATAGACACCATACAGGGCATCACCATCGACGTGCAGCGACCGCTGGTGGACAACCAGTTCCCGTTCCAGGAGTTCGGGGCCACCCGCGTGTACATACCCGCCGGGCTGCAACATATGGACGGGCGCACCGCCCTCCAGTACGCACGTTCCAGGCACGCCGACAGCGACATCGGGCGCAACGCTCGGCAGCAACAGGTGCTGCTGGCGATCAAGGAACAGGGCTTGAGCCTCAACCTGCTGGCGCATATTACGGAACTGGCCGAGGAGCTTGGCGATGCAGTGCGCACCGACCTGTTGCCTTTGCAGATAGGCTCGCTGGCACAGCTATCGCGGAGCATTGATGCCGACTCAATACAAACGGTGGTCATCTCGGGAAACATGATACGCGAGACCACCCTGCCCAGTGGCGCTAACGTGCTCATCCCCCGGTGGGACCTGATAAGGCCCGCCATCACGCAGGCGTTCTCCGACCCGCGCCTGGGAGAGGAAGCGGCCCGCCTGTCGGTAAAGAACGGCACCTGGACGGCAGGGCTGGCCCGCGAGGTACGGGACGAGCTGGCGGAGCTAGGCGTGTACGTGGCCGACCTGTCGAACGCCGAGGACAGGGGCCAACACCCTGTCACTACGGTCACTGACTTCACGGGTGGGCAGAAGCGGTACACCCTGGAAACGGTCGTCACCCTGCTAGGGATGTCCTTGGACGACGTAAAAGAAGCGCCTGAGTCGCAAGCCCCAATAGCCGCCGACGGCAGCCCGGTGGACATCCTTGTCGTCATTGGAGATGACCGTATAGAGGAATAGGGGCTAGTAGCTATCTAAAGAACAACACTGTCGAACATCCCCACCAAAGCCCCACATTGTCATTTCGAACGCAGTGAGAAATCTCGTCCTCCAGCACCCAAAGTACCACCTTTCCTTCAGTTACTCAGTTACTCTGTACCATAAGAAAGCCGAAACATTGTGGTGAGGGACGAGATTTCTCACTGCGTTCGAAATGACAAGGTGGAGCTTTGGGTGCTCTTCTCAGGCTCCAAGCCAGTGAGAGAGCTTCTATCCTTCTACGTCTCTACGTCGAGCAGCAAAAATCGCCCCAGTTGGGGCGATTTTGTTTTACTGTCCTGTGCCTGGGAGGTTGCTCTTAGCCTAGCCTATCGCTAGGTCGCCTACTGCCTGATGCGGGTTCTGGATGTGGTGGCGTAGGTACTCAGCGATGGGCAGGGGCCGCCAACGGTCTCCCTCGCCGCTGGTGTTCAACTGGTACACGCCCAGGTCTAGTAAGTACCTCTCCAGCGGGCCGCGCTCCCATCGGTAGTTCCACTCGATCATCGTGAACAGCGGGAACCAGGTGTAGCCGAGCACGGGTACCGCCCGCTCTCGCAACTCCTTTATCATCCGCAACGAATTGTTGAGCCAGGCGATGCGGTCTTCCTCGGCGTCGCGGGCGCTGGTCTCGGTAATCATGACGGGCACGCCGTAGCGCATGTAGAAGTCCTCGACCATCGAGCCGAAGCCCGAGCCGTCGTGCTCCACGGTGCGCGAGAGCACGTGGCCCTGCTCGTCCAGGTATAGCTCCTGGGTGGACCACTGCGGGTAGAAGTTGAGGCCCATGACATCTACCGGGATGGGCCGCCGGGCCAGCCACTCAAGGTCGCGGGTGCGAGCGCCGCTTTGCATCAGCCACGGCCAGAGCGGGTGTTCGGGAGTGATCTTGCCGGTAATCAGGTCGAAGGAGAGGAAGCCCTTGAGCCGGTTCTGCTCGGCAAGCCACTCCACGTCGGGGTGGCCCGCCCGGCATATGCCCGCCGCCTCCACGTGCACCATCTGGGCTTCCGGCTGCACCGATTTGATGGCGTTGACCGTGGATACGATGCCCTTCGCCAGTTGCACGAACATCTTGACGTAGCCCCGGTCGCCCTTCATGTAGGGGGGCCAGGCACCTTGCATGCCGGAAAGCAGCGAATTGACCAGGGGTTCGTTGCAGGGGGTGTACCAATGCACAAGGTGGCGGTATCGCTCGGCGAAGGCGGCGGCGTACCGGGACACGCAGGTGTGGTACTCCTCATTGGCGAACTCGCGCCGCAGCCAGTAGGGGCAGCCGTAATGCACCAGGTCGATGATGGGGGTAATGCCCAACTCTTCGACCATGAAGGGCAGCACCTCGTCGGTCCAGCGCCAATCGTATTCGTCGGGGAGCGGCTCGACACGGTACCAGGGCACGCCCCAGCGCATCACCTTTATCCCCAGGTCCTTAGCAAGCGCCAGGTCTTCGCGCCAGTGCTTGTAGTGCCCCATGAGCTGGTACTCATCGAGCGCCCTATGCCCGCGCTTGGTCTGGGGTATAAACGAGTCCTCGATGCCGCTAGCCCATACGAAGTCCGCGGACTTCGGTCCTAGATGCATAGTGTCCATTTCGCTCTCATAGCCTTTCGCGTCGTCGCGCAACGCACTCGTCATTGAGGCATATTCGTGACGCGCTCCAATAAGCAAGCACAACCGCACCCGCTCTATAGGAGCACGCGTACAGGGGCACAGCCAGATAGTTTTCCACAATCTGCCGCCCTCTGACCCCATTTTATTATTGTATTACAGCCGCTGTCAAGCAAGCCAACCGTTACTAAGGTACTGAGTACGGGAGGTCATTTTGGCGTTAGGCACGACTTATCAGGTGTTGGGCGAGCAACCTGCCTACTAAAAGTAATACGAACCATTATAACAGCGGTTGCAAGGGCAGGATGCCTCCTCCATTACCTACTCCAGAATGGTGGACAAACGGATAGAAACCCCAGCCTTGTCATTCTGAACGCAGTGAAGAATCAGGTGGGTATGTGTACCGTTGAACTGCGAGCACCAAGCCCCACCCTGTCATTTCGAACGCAGTGAGAAATCTCGTCCCTTATCAACCAAGTACCACCTTTCTTCTCTTGGAAATGCCGTCATGTTCCCGCAGGAAAGGAGTAGCATTCCAGTAATGGACGAGATTTCTCACTGCGTTCGAAATGACAAAGTGGGGCTTGGTCCAAAATTCCCGGCTTGAGCAACGTCCTGCCGCTATTACTCGGCTGCTTCCTCGATGGTGAGCCTCACCAGGTCGAAGCGGGGCACGTTCAGCAGATGGCCCGCTTCGAGGTGGGCGCTGGTGAGGTACACCTTACGTCCGTTGGCGTCCACGCGCAGCTTGCGGTTGCGGGGCAGGCGCACTACCCGCAGGTAAAGCGACACAAGCTCACGGTTGCCCACGCGCTCGCACAGGAAGAGGTCGAGCGAGAGCTTGCTATCGCCTTCCTTGCGGCTGCTCGCCACCTGCCAGCAGTCCGCCGAGGCAGCCCTGCCCGTGGGCCAGTCTACCACCACCTGCCCACTGGCTATGAGAGCCGCCGAGGGCGTCACCTGCGGCCAGCCATGCTCGCTGTCGGTGCGGCCCCACAGCGGCATGCCCCGGCGGTAGTCGCCTCTGCGCGAGAAGAACTCATTGTAGTACCAGCGGGTGTGCAGCAACTGCTCGGACTGCTTCAGACCTTCCGCCTCCTGGATAACCCAGCGCCCATCGAGCGCCCACTTGAGCGACTCGGCCCCGGCCTGGATACAGACATCGTCCTCCGCGTACAGGCCGAACAACAGCAGCCCCGGCGCGCTGGTCACCGGGTCGAGGTGCTGGTTCTCCGGTGACACAATGCTCGCGCCAAAGGTGGAGATGTTCTGCCGGGCTGCGTCGGTGTCGGGCGCGAACGTCCTGATTGGGTAGACAAAGGTGTAGCTGAGCAGGTTGTCGGCGGCGATACGTGCATCATCGAGGTAGCGCCTGTCGTTGGAGGCCTCGTACATCAGGATGCAGGCTTCCAAAGCCGCGATAGCCGCCTCGCGGTCGGGCGTAGAGGCGTCCAGGGTGCCGCCGCCGAACTGCCCTTCCCGCACTAACCCGGCCAGGGTACCCTCGTAGGCAGCGATGGCCGCCTGGAGGTACCGTTCTCCCTCGGTTGGCTTCGCATCAGCCAACAGGCGAGCGCAATCGCACAACAGCGACACGACGGAGGCGGTGCCCGACGGATAGGGGTCCAGCGGCTCGCCTGTGCGCCTGTAGCGCGAGGCATAGCCGCCGGAGGGTAGCGCGTGCGACACGAACCAGTCCGCGACACTATAACCGGCGCGCTCCCAAGCACCCGCTGCGTTTAGCAGGCTGTCGTCCGCTTGCCCGCTCAAGCGCGTGGTCCGAGCCGCCACTAATAGTTCCCTCGCTTCAAGCGCAAGCCGGAGGGTGTCGAAGCTCTCGCCCTTGACAATGGTAAGGTTCTCGTAGTCCGAGTAGTCGCGGTAGCCGAAGGAGAAGCCATCTTTGTCGCATACCGGGTAGAGCAGCCCTTCGGGACTGAGGCCCTCGGTGGCCCAGCGGGTAAGCGCTTCCGAGGCGCGGCTTTTCAACTGCCGCAACTCATCCCAGGACAGGGGAGGGTCTGCGCTCTCGGAGGCATAGATGGCATAGACATAGGCGACAGCAGCCATGCGCAAAGACTGCTCCACGAAACCCAGCATGGCGGTGCCCGAACCTTCCGGCGACTCGTACTGGCCTCCACCTATATCCGGGTTGTAGAGGCGAGCGTTGAACCAGCGGACGTGCTGGGCTATCTGACGCGAGAGGGGCGGGGAGGGTGGGGCCGCCCGCTTGTCGAGGTAGGCCCTGCGCCAGAGGAACCGGGCAGGCTCGCTGTACTTGTGCCGGATGCCGGGCGCGCGCAGCCAAAGATAGAGCGTCTTTTGCAGCATGTCACCAGGCTGCCAGGTGGCGCTCTCATTCTCGCCCGGCCCGAACGTGCTCTTGGCGATATAAGCATCTGGGCCGCCGTCGCCACGGTGCCCGAACTCGGACTGCGGGTAGCGAAAGAAGAGCCTAAGCCCGGCACCCTCTCCTGGGTCATCCGCCAATGGCACTATACCGAGCGCGTAAAGCAGCTCCGGCGTTGGTGAGGATGGAGCCTCGTCCTCCGCGAAATAGCTCCAGGTCGCACCGGCTGCGCCGTAGTGGATCGCGGGCTGTGCGAGGCGGTCGGCGCGGAACGCAAAGCCCCGGCTGGGTTGCGGGTGCGGGAACAGCCCAGTGCCGAACGTATTACCCCCGTAGTGAATGCTTGGTAGGTCGAGGGCGGAAGATTCACCGGCTACACCCGGCAGCGACAGCGGGTGTACAACGGCCCCTGTAAAGGGACCGTCCGTGAATTCAACCCGCCAGGAGAGCCGGAAGAGGCCTGCTTCCTCCAGACCGTGAGCGTGCAAGCGAAAGCGTACGGTGCCAGCCTGGTGAGAGACCTGGCCCTGGGCGTCGAGACCGTAATCGGTGGGTGTAACTGTGTCCCAGCGGCCGGGGGCGGTGTGCTCGCCCTGTTGCAACGCAAGAGGCTCCAGGATTGCGCGGGCCTCATCGCCGTTGCTCCCTTGTAGCACGATTCGCAAGCCACCTGCTACTTCTTCTCGGACCAGTCCCGGAATCTCTGCTGCGCGCTTCATGCGGCGGTGCACTCCTCCATGCAGCTATGGCTCACCCCGTACAAGCAGGGGCGGCAGTAGGTAGTCGTAACCCCTGGGTAACCAGCAAGACGCGCGCCAACACGCGGGTGAGTGGTAGAAGCGGGGCACGGACAGTGCTGAACTTGCCCCTACGCCTATGAAGAAGGAGAGTGACGAGATTGGATCGAGCCGAGTGGGAAGAGAAGGAGGGCAGGCTGCGGGCCTTGATGGACAGGCACGAGCTTGACGCAGTGGTGTTGAGCCGGTCCGCCAACGTCGCGTGGCTGAGTGGTGGGGGCCGGAGCTTCGTCAGCATAGCAACCGAGGGGGGTGTAGGTTCGCTCCTGGTGACGCGGGACGCCCGCTACCTGCTCACCGACGTGATCGAGGCGGAACGACTGCGGGAGGAGGAAGGCTTTGGCGAGGGCGGCTGGGAGGTAATCGCGGAGGCGTGGCACGAGCCGAGACAGCGCCTGTCAGAACTCACGTCAGGGTTGCGCGTGGGCACCGATGGGCCGGGCACCGAGTTCCAGGACCTGGGAGGCGAGATCGCCCGGCTAAGGTGGCTGCTAACTCCCGCCGAGGCGGACCGCTTCCGCTCTCTCGGTGCCGAGGCGGGCGCGGCTATAGGTGAAGCTGCCGTCTCGATACGTCCCGGCATGAGCGAGTACGATATTGCGGGGCTGCTGGCGGAGGCTACATACGCCCACGGTGCCACACCCATCGTCACCCTGATAGCCACGGACGAACGCATAAGGCTGCGCCGCCACCCCCTGCCCACTGACAAGGCGCTGGAGCGCACGGCCATGCTGGTGCTGTGCGCCCGCAAATACGGCCTGGTCGTAAGCGCAACCCGTATGGTGCATTTCGGGCCGGTGCCGGATGACCTGAAGGCAAGAATGCGCGCCGTCGCCACCGTAGATGCCGCAGCGGTGAGTGCCACGCAGCCGGGGGTGCCCGCCAACGCCATATTCGCGCGCATCCAGCAGGCATACTCCGAGGTAGGCCACCCTGACGAGTGGAAGCACCACCACCAGGGTGGTCCTGCGGGGTACGAGCCGCGTGAATACGTCGCCACACCCCACACCGACCACGTGGTAGAGGCGGTGCAGGCGTTCGCGTGGAACCCCAGCGTGCCCGGTGCCAAGTCGGAAGACACGTTCCTGGTGACGGTGACGGGACAGGAGCTTCTTACGGCCTCCCCGCTCTGGCCTCAGCAACAAATCGAAGTGGGTGGGCAGGTCATGGAGCGGCCGGACATATTGGAGCTATAAGAGCGGGGGCTGTTGTGTCCCAGGGACACATCTAGGTAACGGGGGTGTGTCCCTGGGACACAGATGGGCAATGCTTGTGTCCTAGGGACACACTCTACGGGGCACCACCCCACACTTATTGGCCGGGAACGAGCAAAGCGGGTATGCTGTGGGGCCAGCTACCGTACGACGGTGCGTGCAACCATATTGCGCCTGGAGGAGATTTCATGAGGGAGAACGCTCTCAAGAGCAGGTTGAGAAATGGCGAGCCTGTTTTCGGCCTGCTGTCGCCCAACTACGACGCGGGGATCGTGGAGATGCTGGGGCTACTGGGCTTCGACTTCTACATGCTCGACTGCGAGCACGGGCCAGGGGGGCCGCAACAGGCCGAGCAGGTGATACGCGCCTGCGAAACGGTGGGTATAACACCCCTCGCCCGCATACGCAGCGCCGACGCCAAGCTGGTGCTGCAATTCATGGACATGGGCCTCATGGGCGTGATGATGCCCAGCGTCACCGACGCCGACGACGTGCGCAGGCTGGTGGAGGCGGTCAAGTACCCACCACTCGGCAAGAGGGGCATCGCGCCGGTGCGGGCCAACGACTACCTGCTGGGGGCGATGCAGCAGGAGGAATACCTGCGCTTCGCCAACGACCAGACCCTAGTGCTCCCGCAGATCGAGACGATGGAGGCGGTGAACAACCTCGACAGTTTGATGCAGGTGGAGGGGGTGGACGGCTTCATCGTCGGTCCGCGCGACCTGTCGCTCTCGATGGGCTTCACCGACGGCCCCGCGCACCCCGAAGTAAGGGAAATGGTGGACAGCCTCTTTGGGCGCGTGCGGGCCGCCGGGCTGGTAGTGGGCACCACCGCCGCCACCGGGGAAGATGCCAGGTCGCTCGTGGACCGGGGTGCCAATATAGTCCTGGCTTCGATACACGGCCTGCTCAGAGTAGGCTCCGGGGCCTTCTTCAAGGCAGTCAGGGGAGGCTAGTCAGGACTGTCTAAACGCCAAGACGCGGAGACGCCAAGGACCACGCCAAGAGTAGGTAAGGTTTAGAGAGTAGAAAAAGGACCAGGGTACTAGATGTCGTACCCTGGTCCTTTAATTTGAGCCACAATCCTTAACCTTGGCGCGTTCTCCGCGTCTTGGCGTCTTGGCGTTTAGCTTTGCCCGTTACTATGCGCTGCCGTGCCGCTTCAACTGCTCCTTCAGGTCTTGCCTGGCCGCGTCTTCGGTGTAGTAGAAGCAGCTATCAGGCACTACCGGAGGTTGGCCGCCGGCCTGCTCGGCTTGCTTTTGGAGCATCTCGCGCATGTCTCCGGCGAATGATAACGACCAATAATATTGCGTGATCTGGTCCGGCGTCTCCTTGCGTCTCCACACGTGGCCCACCCACTCGCCTGCTTGTTCGCTGTGTACGACGTCTGCCATGATTATGACCCCCCTTGTTAGTAGTACGTTGTAGCTTGGAATTAGTATCGTCAGGGCACTGGGTTGTGTGTCTCTGTATGCCCCGGCAGGAAGGCGTCGTTGCCGACCGGCAGTAAGCAACAATATAACGCGTGAGCAGAGGAGAAGTTAGGGGATGAGGGCTACCAAGAGATATAAGTTTCACTTATGAATTGCTGGAGTATAGGTTGGCAAGCAAAAGGACCAGGGACATAGCCTCGTCCCTGGTCCTTCGTGCCGCTCCGTGAAGTTCACGGAGTCTGGATTCGGTCCTTACCGCTGTAGGGGCTTAGTTGGAAGCGCACTGCAACAGCGAGCCGGCGTCGGCGCAAATTGTGCGCATCCAGGTGCCGGAGTTGAGACACTGGCTACGGTCTACGTTACCATAGTGGTGCAGAGCGATGACGTTGCCGGTCGCCGGGTCGGTAATGGCCGAGCCGGAGGAACCACCCTCGCTATCGCAGGCGTAGCCTATCTGGCTGCCCGCTGCCGAGCTGCCGTAGGTTGCATTGATCGTATCTACGTTGCAACGTACCGTCTTTGCGCCGTCTTCCCAGTAGCCTACCCTCTTCTGGTTGCCGCCAGGGTGCTGCACAAACCAGATTAGATCGCCCACCGCCACGGCCTTGGTGGTCGGGACCAACTCCCCATAAGTAGCCTCAGGGTTGCCCTGCAAGGTCAAGAGGGTGTAGTCGAGACCGCCGCCCCCGGTCCTCTTGCGGCTGGCAGTGTCGCTGTTAGTCTTGAGGAGGGTGCCGCCCGCATAGGTGGTGCCGCTATTGATGGCCCCGGTGCAAGTGGCCCGCTGGTAGTCGAACGTCGCCTGCACGGTGTTCACCTCGGTCTGCGTGCTGAAGCAGTGATAGTTGGTGATCATCGTGTTGGCGTTGGAGCCTCTTATCAGCTCGCCGGTGCACACGTATTGGGAGTTGCCGCTGGTGAAGAGGAGCCGGGCGACCTGAGGCTCGACGCTGTCGGTCTCGGGGCGGCAGGCTACGTCTTCCCTGCCGTCTGTACCACACAGCACTTCAGGCGTGGGGCCGCTGGGCTTGGCGTGCAAATCTACGTTGCCGTGTCCTACTCCGACAATCCGGTACCCGTAGGCGTTCGAGTTGCCCGTCGCGCTGCGAAGCTCCAGCCGGGCGGTGTCGCCCTTTACCGCAAAGGACCAGAAGTCCCCGTTGCCGTTCGGCCCGCGCCCCTCATAGGTCCAAGACTCGGTGCCATCAGCACTGGACACAACCAGCGAGTCGCCCGCCGCAAGGTCAAAGTCCACGAAATGCACGCGGATGAACTTGGCGCCCGCCGAGCGGACGGTGTCCCGCAGGCCGCGACCATAAGGGTGGGGGCTTTCGGCGCGATACTCGTGCACCTTGCCGACTTCGAGGCGATGGTAATTCACGTCGCCCGCCGCAACGGTGGCCTCCGCGGCGCGATAGCCGCTCGAAGGTCCCAACGCGGCCACCAGGACCAGCGCGGGTACTATCAACAATGCCAGACCTCTTTTCTTCATTCGGAATCCTCCCTCGTGTGATTCCCCGCGTGCCTTCCTCGTTGGCAAACAGGGTCCAGTGTAACAGGCTGCCGTAGGATACAAGTCCAAGGGCGCAGGAATCTCAAGCCGGGGCTTAACAAAGGCCCGCGGGCGAAACTCACTGAAGCCGCAGGTATACGCCCCCTCAACAGTGGAGCAAGTTTACCACTTGAACTCCCGTTTGTCTAGTGCGCGGCGACTACTAAGTGCAAGCACATAAATATTAGTGGGTAGCGCCAATGATGGAGCGCACGCGAGCGGGAGTTTGATTGTGGCGATGGAAGAATTCGTAAGTGGCCTCAACGAGGGCTTTCATCGTGTCGAAC
>JALZHI010000234.1 GCA_030913985.1 Chloroflexota bacterium
GCTGTTTACCTTTACAAGCGGCAATTGACAATTATTCACCAGCGGCAGTAGCACTATTCACTAATGCTTATGGGAATGGCGGGGTGGGTCCGGTAAACTAACCGTGCAGCGAGGACCTTTGTGGTAAGGCTCTTTGCTCATACCTTCACAGCTTGATATACCGGGCCGCAGGCGGCCTGTCGAGGAGCGTACGCGTTCCTCCCCAACTTTGGTAACTCTGCCCGGCACGCTCTGTTGCGCGTACGAACACCCCCCCGTTCAAGTGCGTGCCTCGATCGCGCCGGGTAGCAGTTATTTTGCCGGGGCGTTACCGGGCCACGGCAAAATAGTGACGAGCAACGAGGCTTGTCGCGGATTTTACGCCGGTATAGACCGGTTGTGCGGCGGCGCACGCGCATGCGAGTACAGCCGGGTTTTGACTGCCGGGACCGCAGGAGGGCGGGAAGCACCAGGGCTTGCCCTCTGTCCATGACACCTTGCGTAGTGGAGCGATAAGGGAACGTGGACGTAGGGCAGGAGTAGCTTCCAAGCTGCGGTCGAGGCGCTCAGGGTTTTGGGAAGGGCCGGAAATCTACCAATCGACCAACCCTCCGGTCTTCCTATCCAGGGTAGTAGCAATGGGAGGAGCACGAGATGAAGAAGATGAACGCAGCAGATGAGAACGGCGGCGGTGGCAGCCGCAGGCGTGGCTTCGCCGCGATGAAGCCGGAGCAGCAGCGCGAAATCGCTCGCAAGGGCGGCCAGACCGTTAGCAGCAACCGCGATTACATGGCGGAGATAGGCCGCAAGGGCGGCATCGCTTCGCACGGTGGCGGCAGGCGCGGCGCGTCGGCACGCGGCGCGGACGGCAACAGCTAGTAGCTGCACGAGCTATTGAGCTAATCGTCGGTAGCTGTATGCGTGCTGCCTGACACGACAAGCGATTATTACCCCATCCCCAGCCAGCACTCGGAGTTTGTTCCGGGTGCTGGCTTTGTATAATGGGACGATTGACGATGGACGATGGACGATAGGAGACGGAAACGCCAAGACTCGGAGACGCCAAGGACGCGCCAAGGTTACGATTGTCTGGAGGTGTGGCTATACTCCGTCCTGAGTCCTCATCACTGCTATCGTCCATCGTCCGTCGTCTATCGTCCACCATGAGGGTCTGAGGTATGCGCGTTATTGTGGTTGGGTGTGGGGTGTCGGGGTTGTCGTGCGGGGTGCGGCTGTTGGAGGCCGGGTACGAGGTGGAGATTTGGGCTAGAGAGTTGCCGCCGCATACGACTTCTAACGTGGCGGCGGCTATTTGGTACCCGTACAAGGCTTACCCGGTTGAGCGGGTGACGGCCTGGGGGCAGCGAGCGTTCGAGGTGTTTGTGGAGCTTGCGGGGGTTGAGGGTACGGGAGTGTCAGTGGCGACCGGGTACGAGGTGTTTCGACGGGAGGTAGGCGATCCGTGGTGGCTTTCGTGCGTGCGGTCTTTCCGGCGGGCTACTCCGGGGGAACTGCCACGGGGGCGACGTGACGGCTACGTGTTCGAGACGCCGGTGATTGAGATGTCGATCTACCTTGAGTACCTGATGGGGCGGTTCCGCGAGTTGGGCGGCGGCATTGTGGTGAGGGAAGTGGGCGCGTTGGAGGAGGCGTTTGCGGAGAGCGACGTGGTGGTGAACTGTGCAGGCTTGGGAGCGCGGGCGTTGGTGGGGGATGAGTCGCTCTTTCCGATACGCGGGCAGATAGTGCGGGTGGAGCCTTTATCCACGCGCGAATTCTTGTTGGACGAGGACGAGGAGCACGGGGATAGTAAGGATAAGATAGAGGTCGAAGCGGGAGGGGAAGCGGACGCGGAGGACGATCTGCATGGGGTGACGTATGTAGTGCCGCGCTCGAACGATTGCGTGCTGGGTGGTACGGCGCAGGTGGGCGACTGGTCGCTGGAGCCTGATATGGAGACGGCACGGGAGATTGTGGAGAGGTGCGCGCGGTTTGTGCCGGAGGTGCGGCAGAAGAAGGTGTTGGGGCACGCGGTGGGGCTGAGGCCGGGGCGGCATGCGATCAGGTTGGAGGCGGAGGCGATTGGGGATGGGCGGGTGGTGGTGCACAATTACGGGCATGGTGGGTCGGGGGTAACGCTGTCGTGGGGGTGTGCGGAAGAGGTGGTGGATTTGGTAAAGGAGCACGCGGGTAGCTGAGTTTGAGGGCTGTCTGCGGGCAAATGCCGTTTGGTCCGGCCTTTGCTTTTGCAACCAATAGTGCGAGGAAGTGCGGCGGAAATCCTACCTTATCAAGAGCCGGAGTATTGCGTGCAATGAAGGACGCCAGGCAGAAGCAGGTTGTAGAGGGTACGCGGGCGCTTACCCCGGAGGAGCACAGGCGCAAGGAGCTAATCCTGACGCAGCCGGAGCCTACGAAGATGCGGGAGAGCGCTTCGGCTACGGTGCTGAAGCAGGGCAGCATATTTCTGCTGACGACGGAGAGCGGCGACGTGCCGTGGGAGTTGCCGCACGCGTTGGGGTTGTTTTACCAGGACTGCCGTTTCCTGGACGGCTATTCGCTAGAGGTGAACGGGCTGCCGCTCACGGTGCTTTCCTGCATAGACGACCAGGGGCTTGAGACCTATCATGACCTGGCGAACCCAGAGCTACCCCCCGCTAACGGCAGCGCGGGCATCCCCAAGAACACGGTTGGCGTGCGGCGCGAGCGGTACTTGCAACGGGGCAGGTTGTTCGAGCATTTGACGTTGCGTAATTATGGATTGCGCGCTGTAAAGTTGGAAATCAGGTTGCGGTTCCGGGCGGAGTTTGAAGACCTTTTCGTGCTCAGGGGGTTCATCGACGGGCCGCAGGGTGAATTGTTGCCGGTAGAGGTGCGCGGCGGCAACGTGATGGTGATGGGGTACAAGGGCGGCGATGGGCTGTCGAGGGCCACGGCGGTTGCTTTTGCGCCCCCGCCGCACCAGTTGGTGCCGGGCACCGCCACCTACCACTGCGAGCTTGGGCCGAGCGAGCAGCAGACTCTAACCATAGTCATGACGCCGTTCCAGTGGAAGGACGGCCATATAGACCACTTGATGTATCCCAGCAGGCCGCCGAGGGTGAGCCGGGAAAGCGCGCGGCAGTGGCTGGAACGCTCGCAGCGTATATGGTTGAACGGGTCCACGCAGGTGAGTAGCTCCAACCCGCTGTTCGACGAGGTGATGCGGCGGGCGCTACTCGATTTGCGGATGTTGCGGACGCGGCTGGACGGGCTGCAC
>JALZHI010000147.1 GCA_030913985.1 Chloroflexota bacterium
AGCTCGACGAGGCCGTGCAAATCCTGAGGCTGATGTGGACCGAGGAGGCCCCTACCTTCCAGGGGCAACACTACCGGATCGAAAAGGCATACTGCGAGCCGCGTCCTGGTGTGCCTCCCCCTGTCATGATAGGCGGGGGTGGTGAAAAACTGGTGCTGCCGTTGGTGGGCCGGATAGCCGATATATGGGACCGCTATCATGGGGGAGCATTAGAGGAAATAGACCTTGAGGGCTACAGCCGCAAGCGTGAGATCGTACGCAAGCACGCGGCTGAAGTAGGGCGCGACCCCGAAGCTGTAGTGCAAAGCTTCACCATCGAAAACGGCCGCCTGCCTCAGTCTCGTGCGGACTCCGGCCATTGGATCTCCCAACTGCGGCCTCTACTCGACCTGGGGGTTCGTCAGTTTATACTCGGTTTCGGCCACGTCACCGATGCTAGTAAGGTCCGCCGATTTGTGGAAGAAGTCATGGAGCCAATCCGCACGGGTGACAGCCGGTGAAGGGTACAGTACTCTCCGTGCTGAGTTTGCCGGGTTGGGCGTGCCCACGCTACTCCGGCGCTGGCGAGATGTTAGATCATACCAGCACCGGAGTAGCGTAAAGATGGTGCCTTACACGGTCGTGGAAGCTGCGCGCCCCCTGCGCATGAACTCCACTGCCGTCCAGGCCGCCCATACCATGGTAGCGAAGCCGAAGACGGTCCACGTGTAGCCTGTAATGTCGCTGTTTGAACCGGCAACCCCGGAGATAATTCCGGCACTAACGGCCAGTATTCCAAGCACGATGCTCAGGATAGCCCAGCCTGCCGGCAGGAGCTTGCTGGTAAGGGCCAGGTAGCCCGATAGGCCGAAGAACAAGAGCATCCCGAAGCTGGCGAACAGCCCGCCGACAATACCTATCGTGGTATCGTAGCCAACTGCGCTGCCCGTAGCGCCCCCGATCAGCGCCAGCACACCCGATACTAAGGCAATGCTGCTGACCGCAGACGAAGCTGGACGCAGGTGCTGGCATACTGCCAGTATCACCGGGAGCAGGACGACAAAGCTAAGCACACCCAGGACCGTAAGGGGGGTATTCGTAGCTGCCGGGTTGTTCCAATCGGTGAAAGCTAGCATTGCGAGACTTACTACTATGTAGAGCAAGGCGCTTATCCCGGCCACCGTGTACAATTGGTTTGCCTGCGCGGCCTGCCCTGATCCTGTTCGAATATTGGTTTGCATGGTTCGACTCCTTATGTGCTAGGGGTTAGGTATTGGGTGTTGTCGCCTGTGTCTGGTTAGTCTTCCGCGTCCCTGTGGTGGCGGACTCGGTCTGCGTTGGGTAGCATTGCCGTCAAATGGTCTATCAGGGTGGGCCAGTCCCTGAACTGGTTGGCCTTGCCCCTGGTAACGTGCTGCACCTTGCCGCACCACACCGCCTCGCCTTCGTTGTTGC
This sequence comes from Chloroflexota bacterium, assembly GCA_030913985.1. Lineage (GTDB taxonomy): Bacteria > Chloroflexota > Chloroflexia > QHBQ01 > JADMIH01 > JADMIH01. The sequence continues at coordinate 1,435 of JALZHI010000147.1, forward strand.
TTTCCGTCCACAGCCGCACCAGGAACAGGTGAGATGGGTTATCGTTGTTGTGCTGTGTTTGAGCCTGTACGTTATTGTGAGGCTCAACATCTGGGTCTTGCGGCATCTATATGCCTCTCCTTCGACGGTCGGCCGTTAGCGCCATACCGGGTCCGGCGGTAAGCTGGGCCGGAGTTGCGGTGCATGGGTGAGCGTCGCACCAGGTTCCGGGTTTCCAGCTTACTGGCGGGCCAACTCGCCTCACCGGGCGTAGCAGCAGGAGTAACCGCTACCTGCTACGCCCGGTGATGCTTCGGGGCTTTATGCCTTGCGCCTGCGGAGCGTAGCGCCTGCCGCCAGCATAGCCAATCCGGCTGCTACGACGAGGGGCAGTACCGCCAGGTCGGTTGTTGAGTTGCCGGTCCTCGGCATGCCTACGGTAGTACCCCCGGCAGCGCCCTCAGGCGGGCCACCCGCGCCGTTGGCGGGGCATTTGACGTCGGGATCAAAGGGGCCGAGCAGCAGCTTGTTGTTGGGCTTGAAGAAGATATGCACCATGTAGTGCTCCTCTTCCATGCCGGGGTGTCCCGGCTGGAGGGGCACCGGCTGCCCCAGGAAGGTGGGCGGCGGGGTGCTCTGGGTCGTCTCCCATTCCAGCCCGACCACGCGGTCGTTGGCATCTACCAGCAGGACGGGCGGGTTCTGTGGGTCCATCTGCCCGCTCCTGACCTGGCTCTCGAACAACTGCGGGTGAATGAAGTGGATGCCCATGTTCCCGAAGGGTGAGCTAACACACTCGTGGGTTGACATGTACCCCGCCGCGATTGCCTGGTCGGCGGTCATGTTCTCGAACTTGGCCCTTACCGGTGCAAGCTCCGGCGGCTGGTCGATCAGTATCGCCGGGGGCGGGCCGGGCTGCGCGAAGGCGGCTGCCGGTATCAACGCTGTCGCGGCAAGTGCTACAATCAGCGTGCGATATAACTTGCGTACCTCGATTTTCATTTATGTTTCCTCCTCGTGTCGTGCTAAAATTGCTTCGTCTGGAACGTCGGCGGGTGTCTATCCTGCCCACCTCCATTGTGGGGGAAGATAGGCTATAATGGGTCGCACCCTGACTCGCACAAAAAGTCGCACAGACTGTCGTGCTATGATGGTGCAGGTCAACTTGGCGTCAATAAAAGATGGAGGGCCGCTTTGACAGGCGAGGTACTCACGTTCAGCCAATTGCTCAAGGAGCGGCGCAAGGCGCTAGACCTCATGCAGGAGGACCTGGCGGAGCGGGTAGGCTGCTCCGTATGGACCATCCGCAAGCTCGAAACGGGCGACCGCAGGCCGTCCCGGCAAGTGGTGGAGCTACTGGCCGATGCCTTGCGCGTGCCCGCCGACCAGCGCCCTGCCTTCATGAACCTCGCCCGCACAGGCTCTGGCGCGGGCCAATTGGCGGTGCACGCACCCAAAGCGGACGCCCTACAGACCCCCAGTAATCTCCCTGTCTCACCCACTCCGTTGATCGGACGTAAAACAGAGGTAGAGAAGGCGCGCACCCGGCTCTTGGCTGACGGAGTGCGCCTGCTCACCCTGGTCGGCCCGCCCGGCATCGGCAAGACTCGCCTGGCCCTGGAAGTCGCGGGAGCACTACTTGACGAGTTCGGGGATGGCGTGTTCTTCGTACCCTTGGCCCCCGTGAGCGCCTCACCCCTGGTTGCTTCCACGATTGCCCAGGTCCTCGGGTTGAAAGAGACGGGCGACGAACCGGCACAGGCCAGGCTGGTACAGCACCTGCAACATGCGAAAGCGCTGCTGGTGCTCGACAACTTCGAGCAGGTAGTGAGCGCGGCCAATCTCGTGGGCGACTTGCTGGCAAGATGTCCCGATTTGAAGGTGCTGGTGACGAGCCGGGAGGCCTTGCGCCTGCGTGGCGAGCGGCAGTTCAACGTGCCGCCGTTGGAGATACCACGCGAAGGGCAACTTCCCGCGTTAGACGCTCTAGCCGGTTATGCGGCGGTGCAGTTGTTCGTGGAGCGCGCGCAAACTGTAAGCAACTTCAGGCTCACGGAAGAGAACGCCGGGACGGTGGCCTCCATATGCGCTCGGCTGGACGGCCTCCCCCTGGCGATAGAGCTGGTCGCGGCCCGTAGCAAGCTGCTGCCGCCGAAGGCGATCCTGTCCCGGCTCAGCGGCTCGGAGGGGCGCACTTCTCTACACCTGGCCGCCGGGGGCGCGCGAGACTTGCCGCCCAGGCACCAGACCTTGCGAGCCGCTATAGAGTGGAGCTACAACCTGCTTGAAGCAGGGGAGCAAAAGCTGTTCGCCCGCCTGGGGGTGTTCGTGGGTGGCAGCACGATAGCAGCGGCGGAAGCGGTGTGCAACGCGAAGGGCGACCTGCCGGTAGACGTGCTGGAGGGGGTAGAATCGCTGCTCGATAAGAGCCTGGTAAGGCAGAGCGGCCAGGAGAAAGAAGATATAAGCCTGGACTGGGAGCCACGCTTCGAGATGCTGGAAACAATCCGCGAGTACGCCAGGGAACGCCTGGAAGGTAGCGGCGAAGCAGAGCAGATAAGGTACTGGCACGCCGAGTATTACCTGGCGCTGGCCGAAACAGCCGAGCCGGAGTTGGGCGGGCCGCGCCAGAGGGAATGGCTGGACCGCCTGGAGCAAGAGCACGACAACCTGCGGGCGGCGCTGCAATGGTCGCTGGGGCAGGCACAAGCCAACAGCCTCGATGACGGCGGCGATAGGGTGGAGATCGCTCTACGCCTGTGTGCGGCCCTGGGGCGCTTTTGGGAGATGCACAGCCACCTGACCGAAGGGCGTAAGTGGATGGACCTCGCGTTGGAGAGGGGCGCTCCCGCGTCACCTGCCGCGCGGGCCAGGGTGCTTAGTGGGGCGGGCACTCTCGCCAGGTACCAGGGCGATTTCGGTAGGGCGCGTCTGTTGTTCGATGAAAGCCTGGTCTTGAGACAGGAGCTTGGCGATAAGAAGGGCATCGCCGCCTCACTCAACAACCTGGGCACCATAGCCTGGAACATGGGGGATTACGCCACCGCCCGCCAGCTATTTGGCGAAAGCCTGGCTGTGAGGCAAGAGCTAGGGGACAAGCAGGCTATCGCGGCTTCCCTGAGCAACCTGGCGGCTGTGTCCAGGCACCTGGGGGCGCGCGACGAAGCTCGCCGCTTCCAGGAGGAGAGCCTATCCCTGATGCGGGAGCTGGGCAACAAGCGCGGCATCGCTACGGCCCTCAACAACCTGGGCGGCGTGGCCTGGGGCGAAGGGAACTACGCTAAGGCTCGCCTGCTGTTCGAGGAGAGCCTGGCCCTGGAGCGAGAATTAGGGCACAAAAGCGGTATTGCTGACGGCCTGTGCAACCTGGGGGAGGTGCTGACGGCCCAGGAGGAATATGCTTCCGCCCGCCAACTCCAGGTGGAAAGTCTTAGACTGAGACAGGAACTGGGCGACAAGTGGGGCTACGCTTTCTCGTTCGAAGGGTTTGCGAGGCTGGCGTACAGGCAGGGGGAGGCGTGGCGAGCCGCGCAACTGTATGGAGCAGCACAAGCCCTGCGCCAGGCCATTAGTTGCCCCCTGTCGCCCTCGGCCCAGGCGAAGCAAGACCTGATCGTCAGCGACCTGCGGTCTCACCTTGGGGAGGTAGACTTCAACGCCGCCTGGGACCTCGGGCAAGCCATGCCCGTGGAGGAGATTGTTGCCTTTGCATTGGAAGGCGGAACAGGGCAGCGTGCGGACCGTGCAAAGCTCGCTCTGAGTGCCGACGCCTAGGCGGGCAGACCCCTCATGACCCCGGACGAAGTGCTTTACACTGACCTCGACGGCCAGCATTTGGGCCTAGACGACGTGATAGCGGACGGCCTCGACCACGATTACTCGGCGCGCTTTCCCATGCTCCGGCAACTGCTCGACACCGGCTCGCCGCTGGAGCAACTCCATGCGTGCGCGATGTTGGCGTCGTGGGGCGTGCGCGACGGCCTCCTTAAGGTGATAGAGTGGGCGCGCGAGCCGGAGGGGGTGCCGTGGGCCGCTGCGCCCGTGGAGATAGACCGCTTCTCTGGCGCGGACTCGGCCTTCGTGCTGCTCACCGACTCGCTACGCACCGCCCGGCAATACGTGCCGCTTAGTGAGGTGGCAAACCGCCTGCGCAGGCTCGCCGTGTACGATCTGCTGGTGATCTACCACCGCCTCTACTTCGATCGCTCGATGCTCATGCTGCTGCATCACGACCCCGGCCTCGCACGCGCTGAGATGCTGACAATCGGCTGGGCCATCGACCAGGCGCTTGCCGTTACGCGCGACGGCTGGCCCGGCTTCGACCTTCCGACGCAGATTGCCTTCCTGCTCGGTCCGTACGCCACGCTTGACGACGCCAGGGCCGCCGACCGCGCGGAGACCCTGATCTCATCCTACCCCGACCGCGACCGCACCTTGCGAGAAGTCGCATACGCGCTAGGTTCCGGCACAGGCCCGGCGACACGCGGCATCCTGGAGAGGCTGGCACGCTGGGAATCCCCTGCCGTGCGCCGGGAGGCCGCTGAGTGGCTGGCACGTCGAGCGGCTTCGGCACCATGATGGTGCCTCAATCAGCCAAGCAGGTGCGCTACTATGCCGTTGAGGACCGCCCCGTGAAGGTTGAGAGCGTTGGACCTTCCGGCCTCGTAGCCCTCGTGCTGGACCTTACTACAGGGGCGTTCGTCCCGAACCCTGCCCTGCTAGAGCGTGTGGCTTCGGGTGCCCCTGACGTAAAGGAATTGTCGGAGCACAAGTTCCAGCGGCTGGTCAAAGAGTTGCGGCGTTCAGCGTCATACGACCGGCAAACCACCCAAATGACCTGGCACCCCACCGGAGACCCTGAGTACCCCTACCGCGCCGAGTTGGGCGGTGCCGTGTATACGCTCTACTACGGCGACTTTCCAGGGGAGCCGATGTACAGCCTGCTCGTGGAGGGTCAGGTGGTAGACAGTCTCGACCAGTGGCCGCGCCTCTGGACCAAGGATTCGACCCCGCCTGCTCAGCCACCAAACACAGCCGCGGACTAACTACAAGCTATTTCATAAGCCTTGAGTCTGAGAAGAGCACATGGCTCCGCCTTGTCATTCTGAGCGCAGCGAAGAATCTCGTCCCTCACCCTCATGTTACTGCTTTCTTACGGTGCAGAGTGACTATAAGACAGGTGGTATTTGGGTGCTAGAGGACGAGATTCTTCGCTGCGCTCAGAATGACAATGTGGGGATCTGATACCCGTATTCGGCTCCGGTATTTGTGAGACGCTTCTATTCACTACGGCAGCTTGACTGACGCAGCCACAGCCTGACTGAAACGTTTCCTGGGCAAGAATAAGCATGCTGCGAGGTATTGACAAGCCCTCGATTTCGTGCTAATCTAATATCATTAGCTTTACCTAATACTATTAGACAAGCGAGAGCAGCAGTGGTACGAGCAGCGAACGATACAGCAGTCCTGTCGCCCGTGGAGCGCAGACGCCGCAACCGCAACGAGATGCTGACGGCGATCCTCGACGCGTCTCGTGCGATTATGCGCGAAGAAGGCGCGGCGGCCCTCAACCTCAACGAAGTAGCAAGGCGCGTAGGCCTGCGCACGCCATCGCTCTATGCCTACTTCAGCAGCAAAGCAGCCCTCTATGACGCGCTCTTTCTCCTCGGAGTTGAACTCTACGCCGAGCGCTTCCGAAGGGCCATGTCCGAACCGCTCCCCTTATGGGAGCGCCTCAGCGTGGCCCTTGAAACGTATATGACTTTCGCGCAGGAATGTCCTGAGTTGTACCAGCTTGTGTTCGAGCGTCCGGTGCCGGGCTTCACGCCATCTGAGCGGAGCATGGAGGCGAGTTTGTTGCTTCTCGCAGAGGCGAACGCCGTGGTAGAGGAGGCGTTCCGCGCCGATGGCATCGTCCTGCCGCTCCCATTCAACCAGGCCACCGACCTCATAATCGCTTTACAACATGGCCTGACCGCTTTACACCTGGCTAACGAGCCGCACCTGCCCGCCGGTGAGGGACGCTTCGGCGCGCTCATACCGGCGGCAGTGGAGCTATTCAAGTCCGCCTGGGGCGCGAAGTCAATAGAAGATACTGGAGAAGATACTGGGAGGGAAGATTAGAATGCAAGCCGCACCAACTCAAAACTATCATGAGCGCACCGAGACTGTACTACCGGCTCGGTCCATGCGTGAGGCGGCGAGTATCCCGGCGGTTACGCGCAGCGAAGCCTATAAATTGGCGCGTGACGAGTACGAGCTGCTCTTGCCCCTGCTCCAGTCTCTCGGTGCGGACGATTGGCAGAGGCCGACGGGGTGTACCCTGTGGGACGTAAGAAGCATGGTGTCCCACATTGCCGGGGGGCTGGCCGGGTACACAAGCTGGTCGCAATTCATGCGCCAGTATAGCCCCCGGTCTCACAAGCCCTACAAGGGCAGATTCACCGAACCTGTGGACCTGGTCAACGCGGTGCAGGTAGAGGACCGGAAGGCGCGCTCTCCTGAAGAGCTGATAGCAGAACTACGCGAAGTTGGGCCGAAAGCCCTTAGAACGCGCTCCAGGATACCGGCACCTTTACGTGCCATACGCGTACCTGCGGGGGATTTCGGCTTCATCTCGGTAGGTTACCTGCTCGACACGATATATTCTAGAGACCTGTGGATGCACAGGCTCGACATCTCCCGCGCCACCGGACGTGAGATGAGTCTGACGCCGGAACATGACGGGCGCATCGTGGCGCTGGTCGTGCGCGACCTCGCCCGCTCGTTGCCCCGCAAGCTGGGAGGGGCCTCGGTGCTGTACGACATAAGAGGCGCAGCAGGCGGCACGTACAAGGTTGGCGCTCACCCCTCTCCAACTGCTACCATCAGGATGGACGTTCTCGACTTCAACCTGCTGGCGTCCGGTCGCCTCAAGCCCGACGAGGTGAAGGCGCTCGGCCTCGTGCAGATCGAAGCCGATGCGCGGCTGGCGAACCTGGCCCTGGAACATACCCTGGTCCTTTACTAGAATCTATCTGATAGCTATCGGAGTTGAATACAAGCATCAAAGCCGCACCCTGTCATTCTGAGCGCAGCGAAGAATCTCGTCCCCTACCGGGATGTCTCTGCTTTCTTGTGGTACGTTCTGGTAATGAGTGACCAGGAGAAAGGTGGTATTTGGGTGCTGAGGGACGAGATTCTTCGCTGCGCTCAGAATGACAAAGGGAGAACTAGTCCCGAAATTCAACGGCCTAACTGCCCACCTGATTCTTCGCTGCGCTCAGAATGACAAGGGCGGGGTTGATGTGCTCTTCCCAGACAGGAGATTTATAAGATAGCTTCTATATAGTCGCGCCCGAACCCCCCTGTCCTGTGAGCGTCCAATCACCCTCTAGGCGAGAACTTCTAACGCTCGCCTGGAGTCTGAGTCTTCGACATCCCGCCCTTCTGTCTCAGCCGCTTCTTCGCCATGCCATAGGTGCTGCATTTCCCTCGATGTAGCGAGTAGCTCCGGCAGCGTACCCGTAGCCTCCAGCGCGCCATCTTTGAGCACAATGATTTTGTCGGCGCGGCGCAGCGCGGCCCGGCGATGCGAGACGGCAAGCACCGTGGCGTCGGGCTGAGCGAAGACGCGCTGCCAGAGCGTGGCTTCGGTCTCAACGTCGAGGGCGCTGGAGAGATCGTCGAAGACCAGCAGGTCCGGGCGGCGCACGAACATGCGCGCGGCTGCCGCGCGCTGCACCTGCCCGCCCGACAACCTCACTCCTCGCGAGCCGACAAGGCTGTCCAGCCCGTCGGGCATGCCCTCGACGTCCGGCTCCATGACCGCCAGGTGCAGCGCCTGGGTGAGGTCCACCCCGTCCTGGGGTAGGCCCATAAGGATGTTGTTGCCAAGCGTATCGCTGAACAACCGGGGCACCTGCGGCGTGTAGGCGGTCTGCGGCGGCACAAAGAAGGCGGCAGGATTATCCACGGGCACGCCGTTCCAGCGTACCGTGCCCGCGTCGGGCGGCAGCAGGCCGAGTAACGCCTGCAACAGCGTGGTCTTGCCGGAGCCTATGCGCCCCGTAATGACGGTAAACGACCCCCGCTCGATGTGGAAGCTGACCTCGCGCACGCCGCGCCCGCTCTCGGGGTGGACGTACGTGAGACTCTCTACTTCCAGGGTGTCGAGTCTCCCCCCGGTATGCGGCGGTACGCCCGGCAGGTCGGGATAGGGGCCGCTCAGGTAGATCGGACTCGGCTCCACGAGAGTCTCTGGCGGCGCGCCTCCCAGGAGCCGGATCATCCGGGCGAACGACACGCCCGCCTGCTTGTAGCGCGCCACTATCACGCCAAATAGCGACGTAAAATCGGTTATCCAGCCCAGGAAATAGGCGAAAAGCGCGAAATCGCCCACCGTGAAGCTGCCGTCCTGCATCGCTTGCGCGGAGAACAAGAGGATAAAGCCAAGCCCGAAGTTGACGGCGTTCCAGAAGATCGAGTGGAGCATCTGGTCGAACACCCGGTCGCGCACGGCCATGTGCAAGCGTACGTTGTTGAGCTTGCGGAACCGCGCGTTGACCGCCTCGTCCGCCCCGGCCACCTGCACCGCCTGCACTGCCCCGAATACCTCGCCCAGGAACCCGGTCACCTTGCCCGTGGCTTCGCGGTTGGCCCTGCGGTAGATCTCGATGCGCCGCATCGCCAGGTTTGCTATGAGGCCCACCACCGAGAGCGGCAGGAAGACGCCTAACGTAATCGTCAGGTTGATTTGCGCCATGATTATGAAGGCAATAAAGGCAAACACGGTGGAAGCGATGAAGTCGTTGAGGGTAATCATGCCGGTCGTGACACCGGAAGTGTCGTCGCGGAAGCGGCTCACCGCTTCGCCCGGCGAGTCGGGCAGGGCGCGCGCCGCGGGCAGGCTGAGTATGCGCCGGAACATGTTCTTCTGCATCAACGACTCGGCGCTGAGCATGAAAGGAGCGTTAGTTAGCTGACACCCTACCAGGAAGGTGATGCGCCCAAGGGCCGACATCACCAGCAGCGCGAGCAGCCACAGCAGGTCGGGACTGCCGCCCTGTGAAAGCTGGTCGAAGAACTGCTGTGCGACAAAGCCAGGCACAAGCCCCACGACGAAGAGCATTATGATGGAGAAGCAGTTGCTCCAGAAAAGCCCCGCGCGAAACCATATCAGCCGCCACAGAAAGCGCAGGGTTTGCAGCCTTGTCATGCGGGGCATGTCTGCCGTGGACGCCTCGGTCGCGCCTGTCATACCAGCACCTCCTCGACGCCCGTGCGCAACAGTTGCGAGAAGCGCGAATTCGGGTCGGAGACGAGCGCCGCGCGCTGGCCGTACTCCGCGATAGCGCCCTTTTCCAGGATCAGGATCGTATCGGCCCGGTCTACGGTTGAGAGGCGGTGCGCGATGATGATACCGGTGCGCCCCTTCAACAGGCCACCCACCGCCCGCTCTACCAGCCGCTCGGTTACGGGGTCGAGCCGCGACGAAGCCTCGTCCAGGATGACCAGACCGGGGTCTTTGAGGAAGACGCGGGTGAAGGCCAGCAGTTGCGCCTCACCTGCCGAAAGCCCGCCGCCCCCTTCGATTATGGTGTCCAAGCCCTGGGGCAGCGCGCGGCACCACTCCACCAGCCCCAACGACTCCAGCGCCTCCCATATGCGGGACTCCGGTACTGTGTCGTCGAAGAAGGTCAGGTTGTCGCGGATGCTGCCTCGGAAAAGCTGCACGTCCTGGGTCACCATGCCGACTTGCCGCCGCAGGGCCGCCAGTTCCGCATCGCGCAACTCTACGCCGCCCAGCGTGATGCTCCCCGCCGTCGGGTCGTAGAGGCGCAGTAGCAGGCGCGTGACGGTGGTCTTACCCGACCCGGTACGACCGAGCAGGCCCAGCACCTCGCCCGGCGCGACTCGGAACGACAGGTCGCGGATGACGTTATCGTCGCCTTCGTAGGCGAAGGTCACGTCGCGGAACTCAATGTCGGGTGCCCCCGGCGCGAACTCTGTCAGTTTGCCGTTGGTGAGCGCGCTGCGAGTGCTCATCAACTCCTGCACGCGAATGGCCCCGGCGCTCGCCTTCTGGAAATCTTCCAACTGGTTGGAAAGCATGTGCATAGGTTGGAAGAGCGCCTGGGTGTAAAAATAGACCACGAAAGCGGTGCCCAGGCCCGCTCCCCCGGCATAAAGCGACACAGCCAGCGCGAAAGCTATGCCTACTCCGATAGCCTCCGCAAGGCTCGGTATGCTCCAAGGGATGCTGCTCGCCAGCCTCGCTGTGCGCCCGGTCTGAAAGCGCTCTCGCATGAACCCGTACAGGCGGCGCAGGGCGTAGGGCTGGGCACCGTTGGCGCGTATGTCCACCGTGCCCGCCAGGTGTTCCTCGATGAAGCCGAATAGCTCGGCGCTGGCCTGCCTGTGGGCCTTCCAGAAGCGGGTGGCAATCGTCCGCAGGCCCAGCATGGCTCCCAAGGTGACGAAGGCGAACACGGTGAGCGCCCCACCTGCACGCCAGTCGATGGTCCATAGCACGGTGAGCACGCCCAGCAATAGCAGAAGGCTGCCGAGTATCTGCACCACGAACTGCGAGAAGAAGTTGGCGAGGGCCGTCACGTCACCGTCGATGCGCTCTATCAATTCGCCGGGGGTGCGCGCCTTGTGGAAACTCAGGTCGAGCCGCAGACAGTGAAGGGCGAGGTCGGCACGCAGGGAGTTAGTGGCGGTCCAGGCTACCCGCTCGCTGGCCCAGGTGGCACCGACGCTGAGCACCTGCTGGAATACGGCGATGACCAGGAAGAGAGCGGCGATGCCGAGCACGCCCTGCTGCGGTCCCGGACTCGTCACCGTATTGATGAAGTTGCGCAGGATCAGCGGATTGAGCAACTGCAATCCGATGCTGCCCAACAACAAAATAGCCAGCACTACCACGCGCAACCGCTGCGGGGCGAGATAGTTGGCTAGCAGGGTACGGTACAGGCCCGCGTTGTGCGCTATAGGCCCAGGCGAGATAGTTGAGTCTATGGGGATAATCCTCGGCAGACGGAAGTTGGCGGCTTAGCGGGCCGCCCGTCCCACGATTATACAGTCAATAACCTGCTATCCGGCAGGACCAGCGATGTAACTTGTCTCGGCATATGGACCTAGCTTTCAGGCGAAGGCGGTAGGTTACGTATTTCGTCTTTCGCCAGATACTTCGCTAATGAAGATTAACCAGTTAATGAAGTAAGGCTCAGGGGTGAGATGTGGCTGTGTAGGGGCAGGCACGGGGGCCTGCCCTTGTTGGACATCACCAACATAACGTCCTTGATGAGGGCTATAGGTCGCCAGGAGACGCCCGTCGATTGAAATCGAGGGCTACACCTTGCGAAGTCTGCATAGCAGACTGGTTCATCTTTGAGCATCTGAAGCGTCCTAAGAGAATGTACCAGTCCCGCAGGGACTTTGCCTTGTGTAGCCCTCGATTTCAATCGA
>JALZHI010000014.1 GCA_030913985.1 Chloroflexota bacterium
GCTGGATACCTACTAAATCCGAAATCCGAAATCCCAATTCCCAAATGGAGGAACCATGGCCCTGATAAACGTTGCAGCCAGAGAGATACATTGCAAGCTCGTGTATTACGGGCCGGGTCTCTCGGGCAAGACCACGAACCTGAAATACATCTACTCGACGGTGCCGGGACAGGCAAGAGGCGACCTGCTCTCCATCGACACGGAGACGGAGCGCACACTGTTCTTCGACTTCCTGCCGCTCGACCTGGGCCGGGTGCACGGCTATCAGGTGCGCTTCCACATCTACACCGTGCCGGGCCAGGTGCTCTACGAGCGGACGCGCGTGGCGGTGCTCAACGGCTCGGACGGCGTGGTGTTCGTGGCCGACTCACAACGCGCCAAGCTGGCCGAGAACGTGCGGTCGTTGCAGGAGCTTGCCCGCAACCTCACCCAGCAGGGCAAGCGCTTCCTGGAGTTCCCCCTGGTCATGCAGTACAACAAGCGCGACATGCCCGACGTGCTGCCCCTCCAGACCCTGGAGAAGTACCTCAACTCGATGCACGTGCCGGCGTTCGAGGCGGTGGCTTCCAAGGGCGTGGGCGTGTTCGACACGTTGAGGACGATCAGCAAGCTGGTGATTAGCAAGCTGTAATTGATGTGTGTAACTTTGCTTATATATTGCGGAATCTTGCTTATATATTGCGGAGAGTTCGCCTATGTATTGCGGAAAGTTCCAACCGATGCAGTACGCTCATGGTCGTGATGTAAATACTGGTGTAATCCCATGCCGGTCAAGACCTGAAACAAACAAAAGAGAGGCTGGTACGCCTATCGGTACCAGCCTCTCTTTTGTTCTCCTGGTGGAGCCTTCCCTATGCTAGCGGCATCCATTACATCTCAGCTCGCCACCATTATGAGTTATAAGGCCCACTAAGCCCATGAAGACTTGGGACGAGGAGCGTATCCAGCTAACGTCGGGCCGGTGCCCCTGACTGTATTACTTGCGCGCATCTTACACTTCCGTCAACTCTGTAAAAATACGGATCAGGCATCACACCGCCGGGTTTACTTCACTCCGGCACGTCGCCCCGATTGTATCACCGAGGCAACCCTCGTTCCAACGTTTTGGTAAGCACTTGAGTTAGTTTGGTCTTGCCGAATTGCTGATTGACAAGTGGATACCCGTCTGCTAGACTAGCATGGAGGTTCAGCTTTCATCTACCTACGTACGTACGCGTCCTGATCCCTCGCGGTAGTAATTCCCGACCTGCCCCGTAACACCTTCTATACGAAGGTGTCGCCTCCCGTTTTTACGCGTATTGAACCGGCGCAACGGTACTCCTTCTCTGGCTGTTGCTTTTAGCTTGTCTATCCTGTGCCTTGATTTCTCTGCGGACTTAAGCAAAGGTTTCTTAGCATCTGGGTGAAGACCCATAGATTGAGCTATGCCTACCCCAATTCTGAACACTAAACTCTATATCCCTCCTCCTCCCCCTAAGGTGGTACTCCGTACCAGACTGATCGAGCGGCTAAATGCTGGCCTGCACCGGAAATTAAGCCTCGCGTGTGCTCCCGCGGGCTTTGGCAAAACCACATTACTGAGCGCGTGGGCCGCCAGTTGCAACCAGCAGGTGGCTTGGCTGTCGCTGGAAGAAGGCGACAGCGATCCTGTACGCTTTCTCACCTACCTGATTGAGGCTTTACGAAGAGTTGCGCCGAACAATCAGGAAGGGTTACTGGCTGCGCTCCAATCCCCTCAGCCACCGCCAGTTGAATCGATACTGACTACTCTACTCAACCAACTCACCACGCTCGCAGGCAATTTGCTCCTTGTCCTCGACGACTACCATGTCATTGATTCGAGGCCGGTTGACCAGGTCCTTACCTTCCTGGTCGAACACCTACCACCACAAATGCACCTGGCCATCGCCACCCGTGAGGATCCACAGCTACCCCTGGCTCGGTTGCGCGCCCGAGGCCAACTGACCGAACTGCGAGCAAAAGACTTGCGCTTTACCCCCTCGGAAGCCGCCTCATTTCTCCATACGATGGGTCTAAGCCTTTCGGCAGAAGATGTGGCTGCACTGGAAAGCCGCACCGAGGGGTGGATCGCAGGTCTGCAATTGGCTTACCTTTCGATGCAAGGCCATGAGAATGTATCGGGGTTCATCAGACAGTTCGCCGGAGATAATCGGTACATCGTGGACTACCTGGTCGAAGAGGTCCTGCAGCGTCAGCCCGAGCCTGTCCGCAGCTTCTTGCTCCAGACTTCCATTCTAGACCGACTCAATGGCCCCCTATGTGATGCCGTCACCGGCCAGGAACAAGGCAAGGGAAAGGCGCAGTTGGAAGCCCTGGAGCGAGGCGGCTTCTTTGTCGTTCCATTGGATGATAGGCGTGTGTGGTTTCGTTTTCACGCTCTTTTTGCCGAAGTTCTTCAGGTTCGTTTGTTGGAGTCTTCAGAACAGCCCTACCAGGTAACTACTTTGCACCGGCGAGCGAGCGAGTGGTATGAACAGCATGGTTGGACCGTCGACGCGATGCGCCACGCTTTGTCCGCCCAGGATTTCGAGCGCGCTGCGGACTTGGTCGAGGGCGCACTGCCAGCAATGCGCCGGAGTAGACAGGAGACAGTCTTGCTTGGCTGGTTCAAGGCGCTCCCCGACGAGCTGTTCCGCTTTAGGCCGGTGCTCAGCGTTGGGTATGCCGGTGTACTAATGGCTACTGGCCAGTTTGCGGGCGTGGAGGACCTGCTACGAAACGCCGAACGCTGGCTGAGTACCCTGAACAGATCAGTCACGTTAGACTCGCTCCACACCATGGACACCATCAACAAGACGGTAGATACGGTAAACGTGAGCGAGCGAACGCAACAGCGACCTGAACTCCCATCAGCTGATCCGTATGAAACGGACAAGATGGTAGTCGTGGATAAAGAGGAATTCCGCCGCCTACCAGGTGCAATCGCCATGTACCGCGCCGCCCTAGCCCACGTGAGCGGCGATGTGCCTGGCACAATGAAATACGCGCGGCTGGTACTCGACGGGGCACCTGAGGACGACCATCTCCACCGTGGAGCAGCAGCGGCGTTCATAGGACTTTCATATTGGGCAAGTGGGGATCTAGAGGCAGCACACCGAATATATGCCGAAGGCATGACGAGGGTGCAGAGAGCCGGGTACATCTCTGACACACTTGGTAGTGCAATCACCCTGGCTGATATACGGATTGCGCAAGGGCGTCTTCACGAGGCAATGAGTACCTATGAATGGGCCTTGCAACTGGCTTTACAATCTGCGCAGCCTGAGACGGGCCTTTCAGCGGAATTTGGAGCTGAGCACGCCATGGAGCGGGGAGAGCCTGTGGTCCGGGGAACGGCAGACCTGTACGTGGGGATGAGCGCGATTCATCGCGAGCGCAACGACTTGGATGCCGCCACGCAGCACCTAATGAGAAGCAAGGAACTGGTTGAGCGTACCGGGATAGCTGAGCTACCGCAAAACCCATATCGCTGGCGCGTCGCAATGGCTCTAATTCGGGAGGCCCAGGGAGATTTAGACGGCGCTCTCGATCTGCTCCATGAGGCTGAACGCCTCTACGTAAGTGACTTCTCCCCTAATGTGCGCCCAATATCAGCGCTCCGAGCGCGGGTGTGGATAGCGCAAGGTAGGTTGGGTGAAGCCCTAGCCTGGGTGCGTGAGCGTAGTCTGTCCCCTGAGGACGACCTCAGCTACCTGCGCGAGTTTGAGCATATCACCCTGACGAGGGTGCTCCTGGCCAGGTATAAGAGTGACTCGGACAACTATGGAGGACACCCTGGCAACGGTGCAGGTCGCTCCCTCCTCGATGCCATGGCCCTCTTGAAGCGCCTCCTGAAAGCAGCGGAGGAAGGGGGAAGGCGAGGAAGCGTCATTGAAATCCTCGTGCTGCAGGCGCTCACTCTTCAGTTGAAAGGCGAAATCTCCGCTGCTATTGCGCCGCTGCAAGAGGCTCTGACGCTGGCTGAACCGGAAGGCTACGTCCGGAGGTTTGTGGACGAAGGGCCACCCATGGGGGCACTGCTGAGAGAGGCAACAAAGGGTGGTCCCACGCCGAACTACGTTCGTCAATTATTGGCTTCGTTTGGTAAGGTTGAAGACCCAGTGCCCAGTGCTCAGCTATTATTTGAGCCACTGAGTGAGCGTGAGCTTGAAGTGCTCAGGCTGCTTAGGTCCGAATTGAGCGGCCCGGAAGTTGCCCGTGAACTGATGGTATCTCTGAACACCATGCATACGCACACCAAAAACATCTACACCAAGCTCGGAGTAAACAACCGCCGGGCAGCGGTCCGCCGCGCTGAGGAACTGCACGTGTTGTAACCAAGACACCACAAACACGAAATACGATACCAGGCCCCCGCAGGTTGATCAACCTGCGGGGGCTTTTTCGTTCCCCACTCTCCCCCCAGCCTCCCGATCCACAAATCACCAAGTCAATCACCACATTTTGTGATGCCTTCTCACCATTTTGACTTGTAGATTGTAGTCATGGGAAAGCACGCACGAAGTGACATAGTGATTGCTCCAACCTGACGAAGAGGCACGAAGCGCAGGGCAGAAGTGAAAGAAACACATACATCAAGCGAGGATCAAGGAGAGCAAGACGGGCCTGAACGCTACGAGATTCGCATCAAGGGACACCTGGATGATAGGTGGGCCGCCTGGTTTGGGGGCATGACACTTACACGAGAAGAGAGCGGCGACACGCTGTTATCCGGTCAGGTGGTCGAGCAGGCCGCCTTGTACGGCCTGCTGAGAAAAGTACGTAACTTAGGAATACCGCTAATCTCAGTAACTCTTGTCAGACCCACCGAGGCAACTGTGAAACATGCCGAAGCGTGAACCGAGGCAAATTACATGGGCAAGGTGCTCAGAAAGGAGAGCTGCCCTCATCTAGAAATCTAGTCTCTTACAAGCGTCCCGAATGAGACTGGCAGCCATACGGCCGCCACTCCATACAGGCTCAATAAGGTGGAAATTGATCAGAACCCGAATACCTTAAGCCAGTAATCGGCATACCAGCAATCGACAGAAAGGGAAAACGATGGCTACCCTAGCTACCAACGAAACAATCGATCCAGTTACTACGACACTTACAACTCAAGGGGACAACCACATGAACATCGATGGCCGGGCCTCAGTGATACCAGAGAGCAGAACGAGGATAACAGCCTCTAGCCTCATCCGTTGGGCTGGCGTACCTGCCATGCTGGCAGGTATCATTTTCGCAGGCATTCAGCCTATCCACCCAGCTGACAATCTTTCGTCAGTCACCACCACCGCATGGGCAATCATCACCCCCCTGAAGACCGTCATGTGCCTCCTCTTCCTGGTCGGCCTCACGGGGATATACGCCAGGCAAGTGAACAAGGCGAGTTGGCTTGGTCTGGCCGGCTATTTCCTGTTTAGCCTCTCTTGGGCCGTCAATCTACTCTACATCTTCGCCGAAGCCTTTATCTTGCCTCCGCTCGCGAGCGAGTCGCCGGAGTTTGTGGAGAGCTTCCTGTACGGCGTCATCACGGGGCGCGCCACCGAGGTTAACCTTGGGATGCTCCCAACGATATATGCGCTAAACGGCCTACTGGGGTATATGCTGGGCGGCCTGCTGTTTGGCATCGCCACGTACCGCGCTGGCATCCTGTCACGCTGGGCGGGCGGTCTGCTTGCCGTAGCGGCCGCGTTGACACCTCTGGCTGCGCTACTCCCGCACGAGCTACAGCGGCTAGCAGGTGTGCCGGTGGGAATAGCTGTAGCGTGGCTGGGCTATGCGCTCCTGTCTGACCGACGAGGGCAAGCCTCGGAACCCGTGCCAGGCAGAGTAAGCCACCAACTCAGCCAAACCGCAGCCAAGTAGGCTCGGTGGAGACTGTATGGGTGGGACAAGCGGTCGTATACCGTTTGTCCCACCGCAAACCCGATTGCCGTTGCCTTATCATTCACGACCGCGGACATGAGACGAACGGCAGCTACGACAGCTACGACAGCTACCAACGAAAGCATGCATTTAGACTAGCAATCCGCGGTAACTCCAACAAATGAAGGAGACAAACAGGGGTATAGCTACACATAGTCCGAAAATCGGGAGAGCCTTCAGCTCTCCCCGGACTCATCCCCGCCTCGTTTACCTTAGGTCTGTATGCTGCATCCAACCGTAAGGGTTCTTCAAGATTTGGAGGTATGCTCTATACTGGGTCTATGCTGGCTCCAATACTTGCCGCCAAACTCTACATGCCCCCGCCTCGGCCTCACCTTGTCTCTCGGCCCCGGTTGGTCCAGAGGCTGAACGAGGGTCTGCACCGCAGGCTCACCCTCATCTCAGCCCCTGCCGGGTTTGGAAAAACCACGCTGGTCAACGAATGGCTGGCCCATTGCGACAGGAATGTGGCCTGGCTATCGCTCGACGAGGGTGATAACGACCTTACCCGTTTTCTTACCTACTTCGTTGTGGCTTTGCAGTCTGTTGCGGCGAGTATAGGTAAGGGGGCGCTTAGTGTGCTCCAATCCACTCAGCCAGCACCAATAGAGGCCGTCCTCACTACTCTACTGAACGATATTGCCAGTAGCCGCGACAGGTTCGTTTTTGTCCTCGACGACTACCACGTTATCGATGCCAAAGCGGTCGATGATGCCCTCACGTTCCTGCTGGAGCACCTGCCATCACAGATGCACCTGGTCATAATCAGCCGTGAGGACCCGCAGTTACCCCTGGCGCGGCTACGCGTCCGCGGCCAATTAACTGAGCTGCGCGCCTCAGATTTGCGTTTTACCCAGGCTGAAGCCGCCTCATTTCTAAACCAGGCGATGGGTTTGAAGCTTTCGGCAGAAGATATAATCTCGCTCGAAACCCGCACCGAAGGGTGGATCGCCGGACTACAATTAGCTGCAATTTCCTTAGAAGGGCATGAGGATGTATCGGGGTTCATCCGCTCCTTCGCCGGAGACCACCGCTACATCGTGGACTATCTGGTTGAGGAGGTCCTGCAGCGTCAGCCCGACTCTGTCCGCTCCTTCTTACTTCGGACTTCCATTCTCGACCGCCTGTGCGGTCCGCTGTGCGATGCCCTCACCGGCCAGGAAGACGGCAGGGGCAAAGGCAAGGCGCAGTTGGAGGCGCTGGAGCGGGGCAACTTCTTTGTCGTTCCACTTGATGACAAGCGCCACTGGTATCGCTACCACCACCTATTTGCGGAAGTTCTCTATACGAATTTGATAGCAGAACAGCCCAGCGAGGTACCTGTACTGCATCTACGCGCCAGCAGGTGGTATGAGCAGAGTGGCTCTGTTGCCGATGCGGTTCGGCACGCACTGGCCGCCAAGGATTTTGAAAGAGCGGCGGACCTTGTCGAGTCCGCGTGGCGAGAAATGCAACGTGCTCGACAGGAGACGGTCTTGCTTGGCTGGCTCAGGGCGCTCCCAGACGAGCTGTTCCGCTCCAGGCCCGTGCTTAGTGTCGAATATGCTGGGACGTTAATGTCCAGCGGCGTGTTCGAAGGCGTGGAGACCCTGCTGCGGGGCGCAGAACGCTGGCTGAACACGACGGACACGACGGACACGACGGACACGACGGACACAACCTCGGATATGCGCGAGCAACCGCAAGCCCCATCGCTCTATGGGAACGAGATGGACAAGATGGTCGTCGTGGACGAAGAGGAGTTGCGTAGTCTTCCGGGTTCGATTGCCATGTACCGTGCCGCACAAGCCCTGGCCCTGGGTGATCTGCCAGAGACCGTGAAATACGCCCGGCAAGTGCTCGACTTGGTTCCTGAGGACGATTCTTTCCGGCGCGGAGCGGTAGGGGCGATCCTGGGGCTTGCGTCCTGGGCAAGCGGGGATCTGGAAGAAGCGCATCGATCATATGCCGAGGGCATGGCCCATTTGCAGAAGGTCGGGAGCATTTCTGACGTAGTCGGGGGCGCAATCACCCTGGCAGACATACGTATTGCGCAAGGTCGTCTGCGCGAGGCTATGCACGCCTATGAGCGGGGATTGCAGCTTGCGACGCAACAGGCGAAGCATGGCGAGCCTGTCCTGAGGGGAACGGCCGACATACACGTGGGAATGAGCGAGATCCACCGTGAGCGTAACGATCTGGACGCCGCCGCGGAGCACCTGCTGAGAAATAAGGAACTTGGTGAGCATACCGGGTTGCCGAAAAACCCCTATCGCTGGCGCGTCGCCATGTCTCGCTTGCGGGAGGCCCACGGTGATCTGGACGCAGCACTCCACCTGCTCGGGGAGGCAGAGCCACTGTACATGAGTGACTTTTCCCCGAATGTGCGTCCTATAGCTGCGATGAAGACGCGAGTGTGGATCGCGCAGGGCAGGTTGGGCGAGGCCCTGGCCTGGGTGCGAGAGCGGGGCCTCTCTCCTGACGACGACCTCAGCTACATATGCGAGTTCGAGCACATCACCGTGGCGAGGCTGCTCCTGGCTCAGTACAGGGCCGAACGTAACAACGGTGCAGACCGCTCCTCTCTGGAGGCACCAGAGCCAACAGGGCTAATGGGCCTCCTGGAGCGCCTCTTGAAAGCAGCCGAAGAAGGTGGGAGGATGGGAAGCGTCATCGAAATCCTCATTTTGCGATCCCTCGCTCGCCATGCGCAAGGTGACATCACTGCGGCGCTCGTGCCTCTGGAACGCGCCCTGACGCTGGGCGAGCCGGAGGGCTACGTCCGAATCTTTGTGGACGAAGGTACGCCAATGGCGCAACTTCTATACGAAGCTGCTACTCGCGGCATCATGCCCGACCATACAGGCAGGCTGTTGTGGTCATTCGACGGAGCTGAAGCAAGGCGACAGCAAGGTTCCGGCGATGAAGTAGGAAAGAGCGCAAGCGATTCCCCTCTCACGATTTCCCCTTTCACCACCACCTCCATCACTGCCTCCCCCGCTTCCCAGCCCCTGACAGAGCCACTCAGCCAGCGTGAGCTTGAAGTCCTACGATTGTTCAAGACCGAACTTTCAGGACCGGAGATCGCCCGCGAACTCGTGATCGCCTTGAGCACTGTCCGGACGCACACCAAGGGCATATACAGCAAGCTCAACGTAACCAGTCGCCGGGAGGCTGTGAAGCGGGCTTCGGAGCTGGATCTGATCTAACTATCCAAACAGAGCTAAGCAATAGCATTGCCCAAGTGAGCGGCACGGGCTAGCCTCATTCGGTCTGCCGTGGCGGATACATTTCATTTTCATCCTAGGCCCCATCTACACGGCGGGGCTTTTCTGTGCCCGTGACCCACTTCCAATTCTCTCATATCACCCAAAGCTCTGAAATCTCCCCACATGCACGACGCATAAATCACCACATGTGGGGAGGTCATCTCCCCACATTGATCTGTAAATTGTGGTCAAGGAACAGAACGAACCTAGCGGAATCGAGAGCGATCCAAATAGAGGGAAATAGACGAGGACACGAGGACACGAGGCGCAGCATGAGTGAAACACACACATCAACACAGGGTCATGAGGGTCATAACGAACCTGGACTTTATGAAATTCGCGTCAAGGGACACCTCGATGACAGGCGGGCCGCCTCCTTTGAGGATCTTACCCTTACACGACTGGACAACGGCGACACTCTCCTGACTGGCCCGGTGGTCGATCAAGCGTCGCTACATGGTTTGCTGAGAAAAGTGCGCGACTTAGGGATGCCATTGATCTCGGTGGCCCGCATTAGCTACGGCCAAGCCGAGGCCGATGCGTGAGGCGTCAAGTACCCGGCTGAGGCACCTGCCTCGACAAGTTGCTTAGAAAGGAGAGATGCCTTTGATTATTGTCTAGCCTATTCTCAGGCTCCGAAACAGCAGTGGGAACCACAGTCCTGGCAAGTTCACGCACGAAGCTTAGCAACACCGGCAAGAGTCAGCCAGGAGAAAAACGATGGCTAGCAACGAAAGTATGAAGTCGGTCAAGCAGACCACAACAACTGAAGGAGACAAACAAATGAACACTAATCGCCAGACCGCAGTCATGAAGGAGAGCAAAATGAAGATAACAACCTCGAAGCTGATCCGTTGGGCAGGGTTAGCGGCTATGTTGGCAGGGAGCTTTTACGTCGCCATCGGATTCTTCCATCCAGTTAAGAGTCTTTCAACTGTCACCACCACCGAATGGGCGGTCATCCACTCCCTGGCCTTCGCCATGTCTTTCTTCGGCCTGCTGGGCATCACGGGAATCTACGCCAGGCAAGTAGAAGAGGCCGGGTGGCTTGGTCTGGCCGGCTACATCCTGTTGAGCCTCTGGCTGGTGCTGTTAGCGCCCTTTACCTTCGCCGAAGTCTTTATCTTGCCCCCGCTTGCAACCGAGGCACCGGCGTTCGTGGAGAGCTTCCTGGGTGTCTTCACTGGGCACGCGCACCCCGGCGGGGTTGACCTCGGAGCCATGAAAACGATCTGGGACCTGGATGGGTTCGTGTACATACTCGGGGGCTTGCTGTTCGGCATCGCGACGCTCCGCGCCGGCATCCTGTCGCGCTGGCCGGCAGGACTCCTTGT
Source organism: Chloroflexota bacterium (assembly GCA_030913985.1). Lineage (GTDB taxonomy): Bacteria > Chloroflexota > Chloroflexia > QHBQ01 > JADMIH01 > JADMIH01. Next base: position 10,514 of record JALZHI010000014.1, read on the forward strand.
CGCTGCGGCCCTGGTGACCCCTGCGGGTGCGCTGCTTCCGCATGAGCACATGGCGCTCGTGGCGGTGCCGGTGGGGTTAGCTCTGGCCTGGCTGGGCTATACGCTCTGGTCAGAACGCAGCGAGAAAGCCACGCAACCCGTACCGACGAGGGTAAGTCCCCAGCTCAGCCAAAGCGCAGGCAGGTAAGCTCATAGGAACCTAAATGGAGGGCCGTTGGCCCTCCCAAACCCCGGGCGCAGAGTAATGTCATAGCTATTTTGAGGCTCTATGTGCTTTGCCTGGTTCGGCACGTCCGCAACGGGCCTGGTTCAGGGAGTGGTTGGGTGTGGTATCGACCCTCACAGCTTGCTAGCCAATGGCAACCAATAGATCACCACATCAATCACAATATGTGGTGATGCCGCCTCATTATCTTGCTTTGTATGCTGTGGTGGAGGGCAATAAGCGACGGAACTTGAGCAGCCATGTCTATCGATCCATCCACGCTGCCTAAATAGAGAAGTTTGCATCGAGCTCGCTGCTGTAGCTGCCGTGCTGATGACGTACCTACCGGCCCGACAGGCAGGTAGGGTCCCAGTAGCCGAGGCGCTACGCTTCGAGTAAGCATCAAAATGCAGTGGCGAGGCAGGACTCGCGGAAAGGCACCTGGTACATCTTTGTACCGCAGTCAATTTCAACAACATGTATCACATAAGGAGGATTCTCAAAATGAAGGCAATCGTAGCAACAAAATATGGTTCACCGGAGGTTCTGGAACTAAGAGAAGTGGCAAAGCCTGCCCCCAACGACGATGAAGTCCTAGTAAGAGTCTATGCCACAAGCGTAACAGCAGGGGACTCCAGGATCCGAAGCTTCACTGTTCCGCCGTCAGCCTGGCTCCCCGCTCGGCTAACGCTCGGTTGGAGCAAGCCAAGAAAAGCGATCCCAGGGATGGTGTTAGCCGGAGAAGTTGAATCGGTGGGCAAGGAGGTCAAGCGCTTCAAGAGTGGTGACCAGGTGTACGCATACGACATTACGCACTTGAGTACGTATGCCGAGTACACCTGCGTGCCGGAAAAGAGTGCCCTGGCACTCAAACCCTCAAACGTTACCTATGAGGAAGCCGCCGCCATTCCGTTCGGGGGAATTACCGCCTTGCACTTCCTGAGAAAGGGAAAGATCCGAAGCGGGCAGCGAGTGCTGATCTATGGTGCTTCCGGCAGTGTCGGGACCTTTGCTGTTCAGCTTGCGAAGCACTTTGGCGCATACGTGACCGGCGTATGCAGTACGACCAATGTAGAGTTGGTGAAATCCCTTGGAGCTGATCGGGTCATCGATTACACGAAAGAGGATTTCACCAGGAGCGGTGAGACTTACGACATCATTTTCGACACGGTAGGCAAGAGTTCGCTTTCAGCTAGCCTGGGATCGCTCAAGAAAGATGGAACCTATCTTCAAGCGGTTGCCGGACCGGCACAACTTATACAGATGCGCTGGGCTTCAATGCGGAGCGGCAAGACGCTCATAGGTGAGACTGCTGTCCCAAAGGCGGAAGATCTCATCTACCTCAAGGAACTGGTTGAAGGGGGGAAAATCAAACCAGTAATTGATAGGTACTATCCGGTGGAGCAGATGGTCGAGGCTCATCGGTATGTTGACGGGGGACACAAAAAGGGCAATGTAGTGGTCACGGTGTCACCCTCGCCAATGTAACCTATGCTGCTCAATGAGAGTACCAAACTACGTACGTCGGTCCAAGGAGTCCAACATGAAAGCGAATGTCTACGATGAAGCTCGCGTACCAGATGTGCCGCGGCTCAACGAGGCAGGTAAACCTTCGTCTCAGAAGACCAAAGCGCCGGGAAAAACACGTTCGGCAAAGTGGCTCATCGCCGGACTGCTAGTGTTGAGCATCATACCGCTCGCGGGCGGCGTCTTCCGCCTGACCCAGCTGGCCGGCGGCGCGGACATCACACCGGCCAATGCAAGGTTCTTTGCTTCGCCCTTGCCGGTGGTGCTGCATATCGTGAGCGCTGGCGTGTACGCCATCTTAGGCGCGTTCCAGTTCGCACCCGCGTTCCGGCGGCGCAGGCCCGGTTGGCACCGCATGGCCGGGCGATTCCTGGTTGGATGCGGCCTTGTGGTTGGGCTTTCAGGGCTGTGGATGACCCTGTTCTATGCCCCACCGCCGGGCGACGGGCAGTTACTATATGTATTTCGGCTCGTGTTTGGGTCGGCCATGGTAGCATCAATCGTCCTCGGCTTTACCATGATCCGGCGAGGAAACGTGAGCCGGCACCGCGCATGGATGGCACGTGCCTACGCCCTCGGGCTTGGCGCGGGCACTCAGGTGCTGACCCTCGGGGTCGGAGAAGTAATTGCCGGGCCGCCTAGTGAGTTCAGCCGAGCGTTGCTGATGGGCGCGGCCTGGGTGATCAACCTGGCCGTGGCGGAATGGGCGATCCGCAGGCGGCCACGCCGGGTGAACCAGGGGCGTCCCCGCCCGGCATCAACTATAGTGTCCCCTTTGCAATGAGGCTCTGTACCATATGGGTGCGGGGCGGACCTGAGTTCCTCTTATAACGCGAGGTACGAAGTAATGGAAGACAATGAAGGAGTCAGGCGAAGAGTATGACTGTTGATTGTGCGATTATTGGGGGTGGCCCGGCTGGGTTGAACGCAGCCCTGGTTCTGGGTCGCGCTAGGCGTAAGGTATTGTTGTTTGACGACAACAAGCCACGTAACGCCGTCACCCAGCACTCACACGGGTACATTACCCGTGATGGAGTGACGCCGGCTGAGTTTAGGGCTATCGGCCTTAGGGAGATCGCTAAGTACCCTTCAGTCGAAGTTCTCCCTACCCGTATCCAGGCCGTGAACAGGCAGGGACATGAGCAAGGTGCCGAGGAAACAGCTTTCGAGTTGGTCGCGGCAGATGGTGAGAAGTTCCGAGCCGCAAACGTTATCCTGGCGGCGGGCTTACGAGAAACTCTGCCGGCTGTTGAGGGGATCTATACCTACTACGGCAAAAGCCTCTTCAACTGTCCTTATTGTGATGGTTGGGAGTTGCGAGATAAGCCGTTGGTCATTATTGCGGAAAGCGAAAAGGCAGCTTCCCACCTGCCCAAGGTGATCTATAACTGGAGCCACGACATAGTTGTTTGCACCAATGGGCATCGGGTGCTAAGTGATGAGCGGAAACTCTTGCTCGGTAAGTACGGCATCAGAGTAATAGAGGATAAGATTGTGGCCCTGATGGGGCAAGCTGAACATGCTGAACATGCTGAACATGCTGAACATGCTGAACATGCTGAACATGCTGAACATGCTGGGCAATTGGAGCGCATTACATTTGAGAACCACCCTGACCTTGAGCGGGCCGGGGGCTTTGTGGAAATACAGCGCAAGCAAGCTACTACTATTGGGCAGGACCTGGGCTGTGAAATTGATGAAGCAGGTAGCATCGTTACGGACGAGTTGGGCCGCACTAATATCAAAGGAGTATATGCTGCCGGGGACGCCGTGAGCATTATGCAGAATCAGTTGATATGGGCAGCGGCCAGCGGCAGCAGAGCGGCTATCGGTGTGAATACCGACCTTACTGCAAGCTTTTTTGACCAGTAGACGTTGCTTTTGTAGCACCACTTATAGTAGCGCATTTGAGCAGATTATATACCCGTTACCGGGCAGAGTTAACGGTTACGCGGGTCCTCCAAAGCCTGGTTCAACCATTTCTCAACCGGCAACCAGTGACGACTTCATGCCAGCCATCAAGGGCCGAAACATACGTCAAGGCCTGGTTCCTCGATAGGCGTCTTCCAACAGCTTGCGAACGCCTTCGCGAGTGACGGGCGCGGGATTGCCATAGGGATTGCGCGTGGCAAGCTCGGCTGCTTCGTCCAGGTCGGCGGCTTTCATGCCTAGGTCCTTCAACGAAGTCCTGGCCCCTACGGCTACGACGAGATCGTATATGGCCGACGGTACATCTTCCACGTCATTCACCCCCAGAGCCTGCGCTAACCTCCTCATGGCGTCCGGTGCGGCCAGGGCGTTGTACCGGGTCGCGTGAGGCAAAATCACGGCGTGGACCTGCGCGTGGGACAGGTTGTAAGTGCCTCCAAGCGTATGGCACAACTTGTGGTGCAGCCCCATGCTCACGGCACCCAGTGACGACCCCGCAAGCCACGCCCCGTACAGTGCCCTCGACCTGGCCTCCACGTTGGCAGGTGCTTTCACCACCACAGGCAGGCTCTCTGCCAACGCACGCGCCCCTTCCTCGGCCATGAGCGAGACGATGGGGTTGCCGTCAGGCGCGTACAGGGCTTCGACACAGTGCGCCAGGGCGTTGATGCCGCTGGGGCCGGACACGGAGGCCGGTAGACCAACGGTGAGCGCCGGGTCGTAGATGACCGTCCTGGGCAGCACCCTCGTGTCGCGCCCTGTCTTCTTCAAGCCACCCTCGGTCATGCCCCAGATGGGGGTCATCTCCGAGCCGGAGTACGTGGTCGGTATGGCAAGGATAGGCAGGCCCGATTGTAGCGCGATTGCCTTGCCCAGGCCGATTGTGGAGCCGCCACCCACCGCCACGCAACAGTCAGCGTGTAGGCGTGAAGCCTCTCTCCTGGCGTCGTCGGCGGTCTCTATGGGTACGTGCATGGCCGCCCGGTCGTAGATGCCGACCGCTCGCGCTGCCAGCCGCTCGGACATGGCCTGGGCCAGGGAACGCTGCCCCGGCGTGCACAGCACCAGCGCGCGGCTTGCCCCCAGGCGCTCCACTTCCTCACCCAGCCTCTCGACGCTACCGACGCCAAAAATGACACGGCTGGGCAGGGCCTGGTATGTGAAGGCGAACGGCTCCACTACCATTCAGGGCTACAGCCGCGACTCTGGCTCGTGCCCGTCCTGCGCGCCGTCTCCCGTGCTACCCGCGTTTGCAGCTACCGGGACAGCCGGGGCGGGTGGTTGCGGCGCTCTCCTGGCTACCAGTTCCAGTAGCGCGTCTGCCAGGTGCTCGTCCGCGATGGCATAGGCCCCGGCGGCCACACGGATGCGGTGCGCCGCCGCCAGCACGTCGCTGTGGGTATAGCCTACGGGAGGCTCGAATTTGTAAGATGCTAGCTCCAGCAACTGCCCGTTGGGGTCGCGGAAGTAGATCGAGTCCATGAAGCCCCTGTCTATGGGGCCGGTGTTCGGGATGCCTAGCTCCTCCAGACGCCGGGCGACCTGGGTGTAGGTTGCGCGGGACACGTTGAAGGCCAGGTGGTGCAGGTTGCCGATACCCTCCGGGTTGGGAGTGGGGTCGTTCTGCCGTGTAGGGCGTACGAAGAAGGTCAGCAGCCGCCCGTCGCCGGGGTCGAAGTAGAGGTGCGTCTCCTCCGGCACGTCAAGGTTCGGCTGCTCGAACACGAACGGCATGCCCAGCACGCCCTCATAGAACTCTATAGTAGCTTCCCGGTTAGACCCCACCAGCGTGATGTGGTGGACCCCTTGCGTTTGAATGACTGCCATGCTCGTCTTCCCTTCTGAGTGGTTAGTGGTTAGTCGTTAGTGGTTAGAAGCCAACCTACGGCTAGTATGGCCGAATATCAGCACCCAAAACCCCACATTGTCATTCTGAGCGTAGCGAAGAATCAGGTGGGCAGGGATGCTGTTGAACTATGGTGACCGACTCCCCCTCTGTCATTCTGAACGGAGTGAGAAATCTCGTCCCTCAGCACCCAAATACCACCTTTCCTTCATTCACTCTGTACCACGAGAAAGCAGTAACATCCTGGTGAAGGACGAGATTCTTCACTGCGTTCAGAATGACAAAAGGGGGATTGGTCTTCGTGGTTCAACAGTATACATACGCCACGTGATTCTTCACTGCGTTCAGAATGACAGAGGGGGGCTTTGGGTGCTCTTCTCAGACTTCATATCTATTGAATCACATTTAGTCGTTAGCGGAAGATGCGTGGAGGGCCATACCACACTTCCCCGAAGTGCGCTTTGCTACAAAAGCAGTCTAGCACTAAACTTTTCTCACGACAACACTTATGTGCCACACCATGAAAATCACATAAATAACTCCCCACTTGCAGCACTTTGCCTTGACCGCTTCTATAGGTAGTCGCTATAGTAGACTGGGTGCATGTCCAACATGCGCAGCGCAACGGACAGAGGACCCGTAGATTACTTTTGGCAACCCTGTCGGGCCTGCATGTTTTACATCAGGGCGTGGTACATAGGGAGACGATTGGATGCAGAACGAGAACGTAGCCGAGGGCGCGCAGGGCGAGGCAGAAGCCCCTCGCTTTATACAGTACATCTTCTTCAAGGCCGACCCCCTCTGGCGTAGGCTGCCGGAGGAAGAGCGCACCCGTGGCAGGCGAGAGTTCGCGCAGGTCGTTGAGAGCACAGCCGGGGTCAAGACGTTCGCCTACAGCACGCTGGGCCTGAAAGTGGACGCCGATTTCATGCTGTGGCGCATAGCCGACTCGCTGGACGACCTGCAAGAGATGCTCGCGGCGCTGTTGCAGACGGGGTTAGGTAAGTACGTACAGGTCACACACTCGCTCTTTGGCATGACCCGGCCCTCGGTGTACACCAAGCGCCGCACCACTCAAGAACAGGCCATTGACGAGCAGGAGAGGTTGCGGTACTTCACCGTCTATCCGTTCAGCAAGACCACCGAGTGGTACCTGATGAGCAAGGAAGCGCGCCAGGGCATGATGAACGAGCACATGCGCGTGGGGCATGAGTATGCGAAGGTGCGCCAGGTGCTCCTCTACACCACCGGCCTGGACGACCAGGAGTTCGTGGTGGCCTACGAGACCGACGACCTCTACTCCTACCAGGGCCTGCTCATCGCTTTGCGCTCCACCGAGGCTCGCCGCTACACCCTCAAGGACCAACCCATCTTTACGGCCATCTACCGCCCCCTACCGGAGAGTCTTGCCCTGCTCGGGTAAGCACGAAAGGAACTTTGTAACTAAATGTCTATTGCCGACACGAGATTCATGAAAGCCTGCCGCCTGGAGCGTGCCGATACTACCCCCGTGTGGTTCATGCGCCAGGCCGGGCGGGTATTGCCCGAGTACCGCAAGATACGCGAGAGCTACAACCTGCTGGAGATTTGCAAGCAGCCGGAGTTGTGCGCCGAAGTGACGCTACAGCCTGTGCGCCGCCTCGGTGTGGACGCCGCCGTAATGTTCGCGGACATCATGCTGCCCCTCATGGGCATAGGGGTCGATTTGCAACTGGTGGACGGCGTTGGGCCGGTGATTGCCGCCCCTATCGTGGACATGTCCGGGGTGGAAGCCTTGCGCCCCATCGTGCCGGAGGAGGACGTGCCGTTCGTAATCGAAGCGGTGCGGGCCGCCAAGCGCGAATTGGGCGACAAGACCCCGCTCATCGGCTTTTCCGGCGCGCCCTTCACACTGGCGGCATACTTGATAGAGGGCAAGCCGTCACGCGAGTTCGCCAGGACCAAGGCGATGATGTACGGCGCGCCCGAAGTGTGGCACGCCTTGATGCAGCGTCTCACCGACATAATGGTGCCATACCTGCACGCCAAGTTGGATGCCGGGGCCGACGCTCTACAGCTATTCGATAGCTGGGTGGGCGCACTCAGCCCCCGCGACTACGCCGAGTACGTGCAGCCGTACTCCCGCCGCATCATAGCCTCGCTGCGGGCGCGCGGGGTGCCCTTCATACACTTCGGCACGGGCACCGCTACCCTGCTAGACCAGATGAAGACCGACGGCGGCACCACGATTGGCGTAGATTGGCGCATCCCGCTCGACGTGGCCTGGGAGCGCATCGGGTACGACCTGGGGATACAGGGCAACCTCGATCCTTGCACCCTGCTAGGCCCGGTAGAGGTGATGGAGGAACAAGCCCTCGATGTGCTGAGTAAGGCGGCGGGCAGGCCAGGCCACATATTCAACTTGGGGCACGGCGTCATGCCTGAGACTCCCCTGGACAACCTGATGCGCCTGGTAGATTTCGTGCACGAGCAGGGCGCTGTAGTTAGAGAGCCTCAACTGGCGGGCGCATGAGAGAGGAAGGGCAAATGTCGCCGGATGATAGACCCATAGGCGTGCTGCTGATGGCATACGGCACGCCGCAGGACCCAAGCGAAGTAGAGCCGTACTTCACGCACATACGCGGCGGGCGCACACCTTCGCCGGAAGCGGTGGCGGGCCTCCAGAGGCGCTACATGCAGGTGGGCGGCAAGACCCCGCTGCTCGAAATCACAAACGAAGTCGCCCGCAAACTGGAAGAGAGGCTCAACCGGGAGGGCGGCAGCTTCAGGGTGTACGCGGGCATGAAGCACTGGCACCCCTTCATCGGTGACGTGATGGAGCAAATGCAGGCCGACGGCGTGCAACGTGTGGTGGCTTTCGCGCTGGCCCCCCACTGCTCGCGCATCAGCCTGGGCGGCTACCGCAAGGCGGTCGAGGAGGCCCAGGAGCGATTGGGCAACCCGTTCGACATACCCTTCGCCAAGTGCTGGCACCACAACGAACGGTGGCGCGACATGATAGCTGACTACGTGCGCCAGGGGTTGGAGCAGTTCCCGGCGGACGCGCGCAGCAGCGTCACGGTCGTGTTCAGCGCCCACAGTCTGCCGGAGCGCATCCGCACCTGGGACGACCCCTACGAGCGGCAGCTATTGGAGAGCAGCGCGGACGTAGCGGCGAGGGCGGGCGTCACCAACTGGCGATTCGCCTTCCAGAGCGAGGGGCACACCGGCGAGCCGTGGCTGGGGCCGGATATCGTCAGCTTCCTGGAAGAACTGCACGGAGAAGGCGTGCGCGACGTGTTGAGCGTGCCCCTCGGCTTCGTGTCGGACCACCTGGAGATACTCTTCGACATCGACATCGAGGCAAAGGATAAAGCGCGGGAGCTAGGCATGACCCTCCACCGCACGCAGATGCCCAACACCAGGCTGGAGTTCATAGAGGTGCTGGCTTCGGTTGTGGAGGAGAACCTGCGGGCGCCTGTCTCATGCTGGTGCTATCCCGACCTCGTTGCGGCCCCGCTTACCATCTTGGCAGCAAGGAAGTAGGAGTAAAGTGCCCCATACCCCCGCCCCTGTGTCCGCGGAGAAAAGCCTGCTAACCATCGGCACCCGGTCCAGCAAGCTGGCGCTCGTGCAGGCCGAGATGGTGCGCGCGGCGCTCCTCGACGTGCAGCCCGACCTGGACGTGAGGCTGGAGCACATCACCACCAAAGGCGACGTGGTGCAGGACCGCCCCCTGAGCGAGATTGGCGGCAACGGCCTATTCGTGACGCAGATAGAGGAAGCGTTGAGGGCTCGCACAGTGGACGTAGCGGTGCACAGCGCCAAGGACCTTGCCTCTACGCTGCCCCCGGACATGTCGCTCGCGGCCTTCCTGCCGCGCGCCGACGCCCGCGATGTGCTGGTATCCAGGGACGGCGCTACCCTCTCGGAATTACCGCCCGGTGCGCGGGTGGGCACCAGCAGCCCCCGCCGGACGTGCCAGGTCCGTGCCATGCGTCCCGACCTCACCGTGCTGGATATACGCGGCAACGTGGACACCCGCCTCCGCAAGCTACGTGAGGGGCAGTACGACGCCATCGTGCTGGCGGCTGCGGGCCTGGCGAGGCTAGGCATGCTCGACTGCGTGACCGAGTGGTTCCCCACCGACGTGATGATACCCGCCGTAGCCCAGGGCGCGCTGGCCGTCGAAGTGCGCGCTGACGATGCTTTCATACGCGAGTTAGCAAACAAGATTAACGACCCCGTTACCGCTACCGTGGTGCGTGCCGAGAGGGCCTTCCTGGCGCGCATCGGCGGGGGGTGCTCGCTCCCCATAGGCGCGCATGCGACAGTCGCGGGTGGCGAGGTGCGTATTACCGGCATGATAGGCTCGGTTGAGGGGCAGGTGCTACGGGGCGTGCAGGTAGGCGCTGAGGGCGAACCGGAGCAGGCGGGCGCACAACTCGCGGAGCAACTTCTCGACAATGGCGGGCGCGAGCTTATAGCGGCGGAAGAGGCAAGGTCGCGTGGTTGACAGCCAGCAGTTAGTGGCCGGACCGGACCTCCCCCTGCTCGGCAGGAGGATAGCGGTCACGCGTGCGGGAGAGCAGGCGGGCGACCTCATTACCAGCCTGCGGGCGCTTGGGGCCACCCCCATAGAGTGCCCCGCCATCTCCATCGCCCCGCTGCTGGACTTCACGGGACTTGACGCCGCTGTCTCCCAGCTTGAGAGCTACGACTGGGTAGTCTTTACCAGCGTCAACGGCGTGGCGGCGGTGGCCTCTCGCTTGACTGTACTTGGTAAGGACAAATCGGCGCTGTGTACCCGTAAGCTGGCGGTAATCGGCCCCGCCACGCGAGAAGCCCTGGTAGAGTTGGGCTGTCAACCCGATTTCATGCCCGACAACTACGTGGCCGAGTCCATAGTCGAGCAGATAGGCGAAATCAGCGGGTGCCGGGTGCTGCTGCCGCGAGCCGACATAGCACGCAAAGCGTTGGGCGCGGGCCTGCGGGAGAAAGGCGCGCTGGTAGACGAAGTGGACGCCTACCGTACGGTAACGGGCAGCGGCATCTCTACGCTCGCGGACCTGTTGCGGCAAGGCGGCGCGGATGCCGTCACGTTCACCAGTTCGTCCACGGTACGCTACACGGTAGACGGCCTGGTAGCCTCCGGCTGGCAAGCGGAGCACGCGGTGGAGTTGCTGAACGGCACCACCATAGTGTGCATAGGTCCAATCACGGCGCAAACAGCCCGCGAGTACGGCCTGAAAGTAGCGGCGGTGGCGGACGAATATACAGCAACCGGGGTGGTTGAGGCTTTGGTCCTGCTGTTCGGGACGGGTGAAGGAGGGAGTAACTGATGCTCGATATGGAAAAGACCAAGACTGCGGCACACAACCTCTCCCAGCGTCCCCGCCGGTTGCGCCGGAGCGCCACGTTGCGCCGCATGGTGCGCGAGACCGTGCTGAGCGTTGACGACTTCATACTCCCACTGTTCGTCACCGAGGGCACGGCCGTCGAGCGGCCCATAAGCTCCATGCCGGGGCACTCGCAGTACTCGGTCGATCTGCTGGCGAAGGAGGTTGACGAGGCGGCGGAGCTTGGCATACCGGCCCTGCTCCTGTTCGGCATACCGGCGACGAAGGACGGCACCGGCAGTGGAGCCTGGGACGAGCACGGCCCCGTGCAGCGAGCTATCGCCGCGATCAAGCAGCGCGCCCCGGAGATGCTGGTAATAGCCGACGTGTGCCTGTGCGAGTACACCGACCACGGCCATTGTGGCGTGCTGTCGCCCACGGGCGAGGTGCTCAACGACGACACGCTCGATTTATTGGCGCGTTCGGCGGTGTCGTTTGCGGACGCGGGGGCCGATATCGTGGCTCCGAGCGCCATGATGGACGGTCAAGTGGCGGCCATTCGCGCCCGCCTGGACTCCACCGGGCACAGCGACGTGGCGATACTGGCGTACGCGGCCAAGTTCGCCTCGGCCTACTACGGGCCGTTCCGAGAGGCCGCCGAGTCCGCTCCACGGTTCGGGGACCGCAAAGCCTACCAGATGGACCCCGCCAACGGCAGAGAGGCGTTGCGAGAGGTGGAGTTAGACGTGCAAGAAGGGGCGGACATGCTGATGGTGAAGCCCGCAGGCCCCTATCTCGACATCATCCGCCGGGTGCGCGACAGGTACGACCTGACACTAGCGGCCTACCAGGTCAGCGGGGAGTACGCCATGCTCAAAGCCGCCGCGCAGAACGGCTGGCTGGACGAGCGCCGTGCCGCCCTGGAAAGCCTCACCGGCATCAAGCGCGCCGGGGCGGACCTGGTAATCACCTACTATGCAAAGCAGGCCGCCCGGTGGCTTGCGGAGCAGGCTTAGCTAGGGCGGACCTACTCCCCGCCACCCTCAGAACCGACCTGCGAAGAGCGCGAGGAACGCATCGCTTCGTCCAGCTTCTCTTCCAGCCAAAGGCTCGCCAGCGCCTCCACGCTAGCGCCCTCTCGCGCCGCGAAGCCCCTCATCAGCCGGGCGTGCTCGCGCCGGACTTCCACCTGCAACGTTACCATCTCTCCGGAATCGCCGCTCTGCGCTTCGGGCTTCTGGCTGTGTGTCATCTAAATCTCCTTTGGGGTCGTTGTTTAGAAGCTACGCTAATCCCTGAGTCGAATGCGTGCAACCAAGTCTCTATCTTGTCATTTCGAACGCAGTGAGAAATCTCGTCCCTCAGGATACTGTAACACCTTTCTTACGTCCACATGGTGCCACGAGAAAGAGGGGAAACACCTCAGTAAAGGACGAGATTTCTCACTGCGTTCGAAATGACAAGATAGAGACTTTGGGTGCTGTAAGAAAAGGGTTGCTTGAGGGGTGAGGGACGAGATTCTTCGCTACGCTCAGAATGACAAGGGCGGGGCATGGGTGGTGTGATGGGGGGATTATGCTGTCGAGGGCTTTTGGCTGCGCTCTACGGGTGGATGTCCGCGCCTATCTCTTGCAGCACGGTGGGGTTCAACCACACGGGGGTGGCCTCTGGCGAATTGACCGGCCGCACGCCCACGTATACCTGGCTGCCAAGCTCGCGGGCGTCCACCAGGTCAACCTGTACCCCGGCGTCGGTGCGGAGCACGCGGCTGCGCAGGTAGTAGTCGTCCACCCAACCCACCGCCTGCGGATTGCCGAGTAGCTGCACCCGAATCCACTCCCCACGCTGGTCAACCACACGGGCGAAGGTGCCGTCGGGCGTGCGGGCTACAACCGTGTCACCTTGCGGGCCGCTGTACAGCGACACTGAAGGCTCTTGCAAAAGCCCGTGGTCGTCCCTGCCGCTGATCATCACGACCATGCCCGATGCCCGCTGTTGTGGGACGACCAGGAGCGTGCCCTGTGACATGCTCGCCACAGCCCACCCCAATAAGGCCCCCACTCCCAGGAGCACCACGCCCAACAATGTTATGCGTGCGCCCCTACCGCCCGGAAGCCTGTGGAGCCACTTCTCAGGCTCCACAGGCTTCACGGGTTTCACTGACGTTTCAGGCTCTGCGAGTCTCGCGGGCATCAAGGGCAGGTGTTAGGATTGGCGGTGCCCTTGCTCACGTTGGTGGAGATGGTCCCGCACCAGCTACCGCCGTTCCCCGTGCGGCGGAACACCTTGTCGTACTGCGCGCTGCCCAGGCTGTAGGAGGTCGAGTCGTAGACCGTCTCAACCCCGCCCACGATGCTCAAGAAGCGCACCGACTCGGACCCGGTGTTGTTGAGGAAGCCACTGGCGATGTCCATCACGTAGTAGCCGCCCGCCGAGATGGTGGTGTTCGCCGGGATCTGCTTCGGAGAGCCGCCGCCCGCTGCCACGTCGTCCAGGTACAGGCCGCCGATATTGATGCTGTTGGCCGACGGGTTATACAGCTCGATCCATTCCATCGTATGAGTGGTCTGGGGAGCCATAAGGTACTCGTTGATTACCACCGAGGAAGGGCCGGCGGGAGTCGCGGTCGCGGTAGGCGTGTTGGTGGGGGTGTTAGTGGGCGTCGGGGTGTTGGTAGGGGTGGCGGTGGGGGTATGAGCGTAGGCGGCATAGGAGCGCGAGCCGCTATCGTAATAGATCGTGTAGCCGGTGCCGGTGTTGGTGGTGCGCAGCACCACGTCGCCGTTCGAGTTCAGCATGCCGGTGTAATCGGTCAGCGTGGTGCCGTCCGACTGGTACTGGTCGCAAGGGTTGTTCGCCAGGTAGATGTCAGCGCCGGTGCCCGCGTCGTTGGTCACGGACTCTAAGGCGCTCGTCACGCGGTTGCTGGGGTGGCCGTAGCTGTTGTCGCCGCAGGAGATGAACACGGTCTCGGGCTTTAGCGTGTCAATGAACAACTGGTTGGAGGAGTGGCCGCTGCCATGATGGTTGGCGCGCATCGTTTCGACGTTGTCGAACAGCGGTCCAATCTTGGCTTCGACATCGTTGTAGGTGTAGCCGAAGGAGCTGGTATTGGTTTCGCCGTCGGAGTCGCCCGCGGTGGCATACTCCCAGTTGCCGTAGGCGATCTTCACGGCCACCGAGTAATCGTTCTCGGAAGGCGGCCCGCTGCCACCCTGCGTTGTGTGGTCCCCGCTCACCGGCGTTACGCCGTCGGCCTGCATGGTGTCCTTGCCGTTAGCGTTCAAGATGCTGACGGTCACGCCTGTTCCCAGGTTGATTGCAGGATAGGCGGCATTGTTCGTGATCGTGGTGACGTGCCCCTCGATGTTGGCGCGGTCGGCCTGCCCCGACGGCCCGTAGAGCCAGCAGATGAAGCGGCGGGAGGTCTGGGAGGTGGTGCCCGCGTTGTGCCAGGCGATTTCGTTGGAGGGCGTGGTGGACGTGCCGACCTCACAGGTGCCGTTGTTGTTGGCGTCGGTCCAGGTGCCTGCGTCCCGGTCGATGAAAGTACCCACCGTGAAGTTGTGGCCGTTGGGGGTCAGCAACTGGTAAAGCCCATTGCCGTAGCTGGTAGTATCGCTGGGATTGCCCGCGTAGCCGATGTGGTCGAGGTGGTGGTGCGATACCATCACGTAGTCGAGAGCCACAGGGGCGGTACCGGTGCCGCATATAGTGCGTATCTTGCTCGCGACAGATGTCGCCTTGGTGTTCGTGCCCTTAGTGTTGAACGAGGTCTCGCCCAGGTCGATCAGCAGCGTCTTGCCGGTAGGGCCGACGATTAGCTGGCTGTCGCCCTGCTCTACGTCGAACCAGTAGAGGTTCACTTCACCCTGGGTCCATGTGCCGTTGGTGGAACAGGGCACCGCAGCTTCAGTCGCGCGCGCCGGGCCTGGGGAGAAGGCGGCCGTGCCGAACATCGGGCCAAGCACCAGCAGGGCGAACACCACGCGCAGCGCAGCCACGCGGGACAGCCTACCGAGGAAGGGAGTCGTGCGGGGAGGGCGGGGCGCGTGCTCGACTCTCTTTGCGGTGGCGCTTACCTTAGCCGCAGGGGCAGCTATCTGCGCTACTTGAGCTACCTGGGCTACCTGGGCTACCGGAGTTGCCTTGGTAGCGCTGGTAAATGCCGCGACTCGCCTACACCTGGACTCTCTCCCTTGAAAGTTGCCGTCCATTTACTGAACTCCTTTTGCTACCCGCGAAAAATCGAACGGGAGCAGACTACTGGGTGGGGCCACGCTACTCCAAACCTACGACAGGTGTAGACTTCAGCAACACCGGACCCTCGTTGCACCATAACACCACGTCACGGCAAAGGGGCTGCATCGTTGGTAAGTCATATCCTTATGTCCGCTTCAACTATACCACAATTTCGGTCAAGAATATGACCTTTTGGGCACGAATTTCCTCTCAATTTAGCTCAGTCCAAGGTCCCCTTGTGCGCTCCCTCAAGCCCGTTCCTGGCCGCCGCTACAACGTAGACATCGGACCATCTACCTCGACAGACTCTACTAGGTGACAACCCATAGTATTGTATACTGGGACCACGCATAGTCCGCGCACGATCACGATATAGAACAGCGCAGGTAGCCAGCTTCCATCCTGAGGAGCCGTCTCATGTTTGTGGCCTTGAGCAAGTTTGAAGTCGCCAACGGTATGACCGAGCAGGTCAAAGAGGCATTCGTGAACCGGCCCCACCTGGTGGAAAGCGCGCCGGGCTTCACGCGCATGGACGTGATTAGTCCGCTGGACCATCCCGACGAGATATGGCTCATCACCTACTGGACCGACGAGGATAGCTACAAGACGTGGCACCGGGGCGAGTTGCACCGCGAGTCGCACAAGTGGATCCCCAAAGGTCTGAAGCTGGTACCGCGCAGCACGCAGGTACGTTTCTTCGAGCACGTATCGTCGTAAGCACGCCCACCCACGGCAGCCGCCTTCCTACATATCGCTATAGACCACCAAAGAATGGATTGCACAGATGGACGCTTCTCACAAACAGGCCAGCGAGGCTATTGAGGCTCGGCGCGCGGAACTGGCCGAGTCAATCGTGGAACGGCAGTACCGGGTGCAGCCGGAGCTTACCGTCCGATACGGCGCGAACGGGCGAGCTAAATGCCTGCAAGACACGATGCACCACCTCTCGTCCATAGAGGCGGCCATCTCGCTGTCGATGGCGGAGACGTTTGTGGACTATGTTGCCTGGGTGAGAACGCTGCTGGAGTCGCGCAATATCCCCGCCGAGGACCTGGCGCTCAATCTCATGTGCGTTCGCGACGTGCTGCGGGAGGAACTTCCGGGGGATGCGGGCGCGCTGGCCGCTGAGTATATAGACGCGGGGCTGAGACAGCTACCACAGGTTGAAGAACACCGGGCTTGAGCGCGAGGACCGAAGGTAAGTCTACGCGGTCTTCAGCGTTCGCCTCGACGGGAGATGTAATTTTATCGCCTGTACGCCTGCACGGGCGAGGTGCGCCCAACTGTTCCAGTTGAAGCGCGGGGCGGCGTTCGAGGACAAAGGTGATGCGGAGGTTGCGGTTACGTACTCCGTAACCTCCGCGTCTATGTACTCCACACCGAAGTGGCGGGCTACCGACACCCGGTGGTTGCCATCCTCGACCATGTACACGCCATTTATCCTGATGAGCTGGACCGCCGGTAGGGTGGTGCCGTGCAGGTGGGCGTTGGCAACGCGCTGCCAGCGCTGGCGGGTGTGGTCGCACCTGGGGCTGAAGTTGGCGTCGAAGTCGCGATGCCTGTCCACGCTGCCCACAATGTCGCGCACCGGCACCTGCTGAAGACCTACATAGTGCTCGCCCTCGATGGGGCTGCCGTTGGTCAGTTCGTCCATCGACACCAGAGAGCAGGGCCGCCGCATGATGGCCGCACGCAACGCAAACCTCTTAGACTTGCGCCTTGCCGCCTCAAACTCGATGGAGGCCTTTACTATATTCGTTTGTGCTAGGCTCTGTGTGGCTATGGCAAACATGACCGTTACCTTCATCTTTCTTCTAGTTCATTTCTACTACCAGCATCATATCGCCTCCACGCCTCCGGGGTATCGGCACCTGTGTGTAACGTGTAGTCAATCGTTGGTAGCCGCCCCTCCCCACCTAACCTACTACGCCCTCAAGACCGGATGGCCTACAAACAATCGTCCATCCGGCGTATCCCCCATGCGCCCAATCCATGTAAGATCGTTGGGGAATAAAAAGCACCCACAACAGCAACGCCACGTTAGGCAAGGAGAGGCACGGATATGCACGGAACTTTGAGGCGCACCCTGGTACTCGCGGCCATGGCAACGATGGCGCTCGCCGGTCTGGCGAGTTCCTGGCAGAGCACTTACGCCGCCGAGAAGACGGTCTACGTAGGGCCGCAGAGGGTAGATTGCGAGGGCATGGGGCCGCAGAAGTGCTACCAGGTAAAGGAGAGGCTTGAGGACCCCTGGCTGCTCTTCTACGACGAGATCGAGGGGTTCAACTACGAGGAAGGCTACACTTACGAGATAAGGGTGGAAGAAACCCAGGTGGCCGACCCACCCGCCGACGGCGCGAGCTTCAAGTGGCGGCTGCTGGAGGTGGTAAGAAAGACGCTGGCGGGCAACTCGCAGGGCACCCCACTTCCCCAGGAGATGCTATCAACGGAGTGGATGCTGGCTACGTACCAAATCGCCAGGGCCATTCCGAGGGACGTGACACACTTCGGGAGCACGCTCAGGTTTGAGGCGGATGGCCGGGTGGGCGGCTCAGGTGGCTGTAACAGCTTCGGCGGCCAGTACCAGGCGGGGGACGGCGGCTCGCTAACCTTCGGCAACCTGGTTTCCACACGCATGGCGTGCGCCGAAGAGATAATGCAGTGGGAATCCACCTACTTCCAGGCGCTGGAGTCGGCAAGTGCCTACGCCCTGGAAGACAACCGGCTAAGGATCACTTTCGCCAACGGCCAGGGCACGCTCACCTACGTTCCCAGGGGTACAACGGGTGCCAAGCCGGGCGAAGGACCGGATCCAACCATACCGGGCATGCCGGCCACGGGCGGTAGCATGGTGCTCCTGTTATTGTCACTCTGCGCCGCGTTAGTCATGTCGGGTGTGTTGCTGGCAAAGCCGAGGAAGCAGAAGCCGTCTGCTGATTAGAAGCTATCACATTAATAGTAGGGCCGAATACCGGCACCATAGTCGACCCCTGTCATTCTGAGCGTAGCGAAGAATCAGGTGGGTAGTTAGGCCGTTGAATTTTGGGACCATCCCCGCCCTTGTCATTCTGAGCGCAGCGAAGAATCTCGTCCTCTACCGGGATGTTTCACCTTTCTTGGGGTACAGAGTGGCCGTAGGAAAGGTGCTACTATGTGCTGAAGGACGAGATTCTTCGCTACGCTCAGAATGACAAGGACTACCTCAGGTGCTCTTCTCAGGCTCCGGCTTTAGGAGATAGTTTCAAGACAAGCGGTCGTAAGCCGAGAACAAAGAGAGGATGGCTATTCACCATCCTCTCTTTGTTTGTATCAGGCACTTAGACTACATCTAGGTCTTCAAACCAACTGCATCATAGTGCCCCCCACCTAAGCTGTTAGCGGGCCACCTGATTTTCAGGCCGTTGACATTGACAAGTCGGGTGGCTCCCACTACAATGGGACGGAGTGGTACATATATGTGTACATTTCGACGTACACTATATTCCTAGAGCGCATGGGCGAGAGGAGAGGAGAAGAGATTGGCAATTACCATCCCAATTGTAGAAGCTCGGAACACGCTGACCTCACTGCCCGAGCAACTGGATAAGGAGCCGGACATCGCGTCCAGGGTTGTGACGGTGACTCGCCGGGGCCAGCCCGTACTGGCTATCATGACATGGGAACTCTACGACTCCATAAGGGATACTATGCAGATCCTTGCCGATCCCGCGCTCATGGCACAGTTGAGGCAGAGCATACAGGAGATACAGGCGGGCGAGACCGAGGACTGGGAGGCCATAAAGTCGGAGCTTGGTCTGAATGGCTAGCTCCCATGACGGGCCGGATAACCCAGGGGAAGGACGTATATGGCAGATACGCCTCACTAAGACCGCAAAACAGATGCTGCGTGAGATAACCGACAGGCGCATCGTCAAGAAGATTGTCGAGACTATAGACAGGCTGAAATACGAGCCGGAAAAGCAAGGTACCCCACTGGTGGATGACCTCATAGGCTACAGAAAGGTACGCGCCGTGGGGCAGCGATACCGGGTCATCTACACGATAGAGGAAGACGTAGTTACCGTCTTCGTGGTGGCGGTGGGCTTACGCAAAGAGGGCAGCAAAGATGACGTATATGCGCTGGCGAAAAAACTACTCCGGCGCGGCCTGCTCGAACCTACACAAGAGGACCAGGGTACGTGATGTCGTACCCTGGTCCTCTTAGTTGAGCCCCCATGCCAGTGTTAGGCATGGTGGCGTTTTCGTCTATTAGCCTTGGTTAGCTTACTTCTCGCTGGCCTCGTAAGTGAGGACCACGTCAGCCGAGACTGCCTGCTGGCCGGGGTAGATGGCTACTCCGCCACCGGCACCCATGCCCGCGCCGCCCTTGTCATACACCGGGCCGGACGTGTGGGCCGAGCCTTCGCTGATGCTTACGAGCTTGCCGAGCTTCTGGCCCGACATGTCAGCTAGGCGCTGGGCGCGCATCTCAGCATCGGCAACGGCCTTCTCGTACGCCTGCTGGTACAGGCCCGCCGGGTCGGCAATCGCGAAACCGCTGTTGTAGATGCTGTTGGCACCGGCCGTGGTCAGAGCGTCGAGGATCTCGGGAGCCTTCGCGAGGTCGCGCAGGGTAACTTCGATCATGCTGACGACGCGGAAGCCGTTCAGGCTGGGTTGGTTCTTGCCGTCGCCGTAATCGAGCACCGGCTCGACGCTGTACTGGATCGTGCGATAGTCCTTCTCATCCACACCGGCAGCCTTAAGCTGGGCGGTGATGGCGTCCATGATCGTGTTGACCTGGGCCTGGGCTTCCTTGAGGGTATCCGCCTGGATGTTCGCGCCGACGTTCACTACGAGCGTGTCGGGCTTGGCGTTGACACTGCCTGTACCGCGCACAGTAATCGTGCCGGGCTTCGCTGCGTCGGCCTGGGCCGCTGCGGTAGGAGTAGAGGTAGCCTGGTTGTCCTGGGCACCGGCGGGGGCCGCTTCCCTCGGCATGAGCCAGATTACCGCGAACGCTGCCAGTAGTAGGGCCGTTGACAGCACTACGCTGCCTAGAGCCAGAAATTTATTAGTCGCCTTCATTGTCTTGTTTTCTCCTTAGTGGTTTCTTGTTGTGATTGTTTGTCAGTAGTCGTGTGGTGCCGCCACCATCACTATCACTATCTATGACGATAATAGCTCACGAAAAGTTCCGCCGCACCGTCCGACCGGACGAAACCGGCAGTACACCCAAGTGAGTACCAGGCGCACACATTCCAGCCTACCAGCCGTGCAGCGTTTGCCCGAACAAGAGAAGGGAAACGCCAAGACGCGGAGACGCCAAGGACCACGCCAAGGTTAAGGATTGTTTGGCTCTAAAAAGATGAGCAAGGTACGATATCATGTACCCTGCTCATCTTGCTTCAACTCCAAACCTTAATACTCTTGGCGTGGTCCTTGGCGTCTCCGCGTCTTGGCGTTTAGATTAGCGCCCCGGCAAAGTGTCGTCGCCGGAAGAATCCGCGCGGTCCGAGGAGGTTTCTATGTCGCCTTCCATGAAGCGGGCGCGCCGGGCGGAATGTTCCTCGCTCAAGGTTTCCTCAAGCTCCGGCGTGTTGCTCTCGGTCAGGGGCCCGCTACCCGCTATCATCTCGGTGCGCGTCTCAGGCAAGACCCCAGTGACCATACCGGCGGGCAGGGTAGATGAGCCTAAGTCTAGGTCGCCCAATTCAGCCCCGCCACCGTCGCTACCGTTGCTGCCGTCGCCGCTGCCGTTGAACGCACGGCCAAACATGTTGGGCAGCAGGCTCAGCATCTCGATAGGCAGCGGGAAGACGATTGTCGAGTTACGTTCCGAGGCGATTTCGGTGAGCGTTTGCAGGTATCGCAGTTGCAGGGTGGCAGGCTCCGAACCGATGATGCGGGCGGCCTGCGCCAGCGCCTTGGAGGCCTCGAACTCGCCCGAAGCATGGATGATCTTGGCTCGCTTCTCGCGTTCGGCCTCCGCCTGCCGCGCCATCGCCCGCTGCATCGACTGGGGCAACTCCAGGTCCTTCACCTCTACGATGCCCACCTTGATGCCCCATGGCTCGGTCTGGTCGTCAATGATTTGCTGCAAGCGCATGTTTATCTCTTCCCGCTGTGACAGCAGTTCGTCCAGTTCCGACTGGCCGAGCACGCTTCGCAAAGTAGTCTGCGATATCTGGTGCGTGGCGCGCACGTAGTCGGTGACCGCCACCACCGCCTTTTCCGGGTCGAACACCCGGAAGTAGAGCACCGCGTTCACGCGCACCGTGACGTTGTCGCGGGTAATCACCTCCTGGGCGGGCACGTCGAGCGTCACCACGCGCAGGTCCACCTTCACCATGCGGTCCGCGAACGGGATGATGAAGAACAGGCCCGGCCCCCGCGCCCCTACCAGGCGTCCCAACCGGAAGATAACGCCGCGCTCGTACTCCTGCACGATCTTGATGGCAGCCCCGGCGATACTCGACAGCACGATAAAAGCCGGCACTATAAAAGCTAACAACCCAAACAGGTCATCCATTGAACTCTCCTATCTAACAGAACGTAACACGTAACGCGTAACACGTAACTGGTGCTTAGCTCTTTACGTGTTACGCGTTACGCGTCACGTGTTACGTTTCAGCCACCCTCTCAGGCTCCACCCGCAGCCGCAACCCTTCCACCGACACCACCCTCACCTTTTGGCCGGAGGGTACCGAGCCGTTGTTGCTCACGGCGTGCCATAGCTCACCGGCTACGAACACCATGCCTTCGGGGGCCAGGTCGGTGCGGGTCTCGGCCAGTTGGCCCACCAGGCCTTCGCGTCCCACGGCGGGACGGAAGCGCCGCGCCTGTACTATCTTGAACGCCGCGTAGAAGAAGAACAGGCCCAGTCCGGTGGCGGTGCCTGCGATTACCGCAGGCGACACACTCGGTATGCCTGGCGCTGCACTTGTATTTATCAGCAGCAGCCCGCCTATGACCAGCGAAGCGATGCCGCCCGCCGTCAGTATACCGTGCGAAGGTGTGAACACGTCCGCGATGAACAGCACGAACGCCAGCAGCATGAAGACGGCCCCGGCCCAGTTCACCGGCAGCGTGCCCAGCGCCAGGAACCCGGTCAGCAAGCATATAGACCCCACCACTCCGGGGAAGACCGAGCCGGGGTTGATGAACTCCCAGGTGATGCCCAGCGTGCCCAGGCTCACCAGCACGAACGCGATGCTCGGATTGGTGATGAGGAAGAGCAGGTCTTCGGCGAGGGTGCTTTCGAGCGTGCGTATCGTGGCGCCTTTCGTTTCGAGCGTAACCCCCGCGCCGTTCACATCCACCAGCCGCCCGTCGGCCTTGTCCAGCAGGTCGTCGAGGCTGACCGCCATTATGTCTACTACGTTCTGGTCGAGGGCGTCCTGCGCTCCCAGGTTGGCGCTCTCCCGGATGGCACGTTCCGCGAAGTCGGCGTCACGGCCCCGGTGGGTGGCGAGGTCGCGTATTTGCGAGACGAGCAGGTTGGTGGTCTTGCGGCGCAGGGCGGCGGCATCGCCACTTTCGGGCGTGCCCTCACCTGTATCCTGACCCCCGCTGACCAGCACCTCAGACGAGCCGATGGTGGTGTTGGGCGACATGGCCGCCACGTGGGAGGCGTACACGACGAACACCCCCGCCGAGGTAGCCATAGCCCCCTGCGGCGAGACGTACACGATCACCGGCACGTCAGCCGCCAGCGTGCGCTGCACCATCGTCAGCATCGAATCGACCAGCCCGCCCGGCGTGTCAAGCTGTATTATGAGGGCCTCCGCGCCGTCGTTCTCGGCGGCGGTAATGAGGCGGTTGTAATACTCGGCGGTGACTGGGGTGATGGGCAGTTTGAAGGTAGCCACGTCCACGTGCCTGCCCCCCTGCGCGAGGGGAGAGGCGCGCACCTCCGGCGGGCCGACCACGCTGCCGAGTACCAGAAGCAAAACGCCCAGGAGCATTGAGGCCAGGTAGCCTGCTCGCAGGGCTTTGAAGATGGGTGACGCTTTTCTCATACTGGGGTCCTTTCGTACTACAACTGTATATACGCAGACGTAGGTGCTAGCGTCACAGCCATTATACCCCCTTTGTAAACCGGCTGTATCATATCAAGGCTGTCACACAATAGAACCGCAGTGCCACACCCCTTGTCATCCTGAACGCAGTGAAGGATCTCAGATGCTCCTCTTACCGCCTTGTCGAACCCGCAGCACCCGGCCAGACCCGTTCATCAGCATCCCTGCTCACCTTCTTGAGATCCTTCACTACGTTCAGGATGACAAGGGGAGTGAGGTCCTGTAATTGGTGCGGCGTCTTCTTGTCACAGATCTGTGACACAAGGTTTGTCGGCTCTCTATTACCCCCTAATCCTGTCAATGGGTGTCAGGATTGGATGGTATAATATAGAGGTAGAAGACTATTAGTGCGCACACCAGAAGCTAGTTATTGGAGAAAAGCAGGCATGCCGCAGTTCGAGGTTGTATCCGAGTTCGTGCCAACGGGCGACCAGCCGGAGGCCATAGCAAAGATAGTAGAAGGTTTAAACAAGGGATATAAGCACCAGACGCTCCTGGGCGTTACAGGCTCCGGCAAGACTTTCACGATGGCGAAAGTGATCGAGGCCACGCAGCGCCCTACCCTCGTGCTGGCCCACAACAAGACGCTAGCCGCCCAGCTTTACCAGGAGTTCCGCGACTTCCTCCCTAACAACGCGGTCGAGTACTTCGTCTCCTATTACGACTACTACCAGCCGGAGGCTTACATCCCCCGCACCGACCTGTACATCGAGAAGGACGCCGACATCAACGAGGAGATAGACAAGCTGCGCCACGCCGCCACGCGCGCCCTGTTCGAGAGGCGGGACGTGGTAATCGTGGCCTCGGTGTCGTGCATCTTCGGCCTCGGCTCGCCTGAGGAGTACGGCAACACGGTTGTCAGCCTCAAGCGGGGCGAGAGCGTGCGCCGCAACCAGGTGCTGCGCCGCCTGATTGACATCCACTACAACCGCAACGACCAGTCGCTGGTGCGAGGCTCTTTCCGGGTCCGAGGCGACACGCTTGAGATACAGCCCTCCTACGAGGACATGGCTATCCGTGTCGAGTTCTGGGGCGACGAGATAGAGCGCATCATGGAGTTCGACCCCCTCACCGGCGAGGTGCTGGTAGAGCGCACCGAGGCCAACATCTATCCCGCCAAGCACTTCCTCACCTCCGAGGACAAGCTGGTAGCGGCCCTCCAGGACATCGAAGCCGAGCTACAGGAGCGCACGGCCCAACTGGTGGCCGAGGGCAAACTGGTGGAGGCTCAGAGGCTGGAGCAGCGCACCCGCTACGATATGGAGATGTTGCAGGAGACCGGCTACTGTTCCGGCGTGGAGAACTACTCCCGCCATCTTGGCCGCCGCCAGCCAGGCGAGCAGCCCTGGACCCTGCTCGACTACTTCCCCAGGGACTTCCTGCTCATGGTGGACGAGTCGCACATCACGCTGCCGCAGGTGCGGGGCATGTTCGGCGGCGACCACTCACGCAAGACCACCTTGATTGAATATGGCTTCCGCCTGCCATCGGCTGCCGACAACCGTCCCCTCACCTTCCAGGAGTTCCAGGGGCACATGAGCCAGGCGGTGTACGTGACCGCCACGCCCGGCCACTTCGAGTACGAGCACAGCGAGCAGATAGTGGAGCTTATCATCCGCCCCACCGGCCTGGTGGACCCCTCCATAGAGGTAAAGCCGACCACCAACCAGATAGACGACCTGGTGGAGCAGATCAGGCAGAGGATAGCCAACGGCCAGCGCGTGCTCGTCACGACCCTGCGCACCAAGTTCGCCGAGCAGATAGCCGACTACCTCAAGGAGGTGGGCATCCGCTCCAACTACATCCACCACGAGATAGAAACGCTGGAGCGGGTGGATATATTGAGGCAGTTGCGCCTCGGCGTGTTCGACGTGCTTGTGGGCATCAACCTCTTGAGGGAGGGGCTGGACCTGCCTGAGGTGTCGCTGGTGGCGATACTGGACGCGGACAAGGAGGGCTTCCTGCGCTCCCGCGACTCGCTGATCCAGACGATAGGCCGAGCCGCCCGCCACGTGGAGGGCCACGTCATCATGTACGCGGACGTAGTCACGCGATCTATGCAGGAGGCGATAGAGGAGACCTACCGCCGCCGCGAAATCCAGATTAAGTACAACCTGGAGCACGGCATAGAACCCGCCTCCATCCAGAAGCAGGTGCGCGACATCACCGAGCGCGTCAAGCTTATAGCCGAGGAGAAGGTCGAGTACGAGGTCTCGTCCGAGGGCGATATCCTGCTCAGCAAGGACGAGCTAGCCCGCATGGTGAAGGAGCTAGAAAGCCAAATGAAGTCCGCCGCCAAGCTGCTGGAGTTCGAGAAAGCCGCCGCCATACGCGACCGGATAGTGGAATTGCGCCGGGCGATGGAAGTGAGCTAGAAGCCTTGTCTAGGAGTGAGGAGCTTGCTCTGTTGAACTCTCCTGATCTCTGATATCGCGCCATATAGAACCGAAAGTTTTATCAGACTGAGATTCGAACTTGTTATAGCGCTGCCATGCCTCGCTCAGAGCAAACGGGGTAATCAAGAAACATATCGCGAACAGGAGCAACAGAGCTGATATAGTAGCAACCACGGACTGTGGGGACGATTGGGAGGCTAAGACGCGCTGAAATTCGGGGAGAATATTCAAGCCTGCGAACCCCAAGCTTCCTAAAATGATTGTGATGTAAGTTGACTGCTCAGTACCCCTGAATGTGCCGAACCCACCGGAATGATAGACACCACGTAATTGGTACAAACGCGTTTCCCATTTAGGGTTCATCAATTTTGGTTCTACAAAGACCCGCAGGTAAGCAGCTATCATAAACGTGCTACGCACCATATCGATAGTCCGGAAGCTCGCAACGATTGCGATTCCCCAGACAAATAAGAACAACACTCCTTTTATCGTCACGTCTTTTACAGCCTCACTAAACGCCAGGGTCCATAACGTACCAGATAATGCAAATGTACCTCCCAGTATCTGCATGGTGAGGACGAAATTCTGCATTATTTCTCTCCTCAACTGGTCGTACTCGAACTGCAACCCCTCCCGGGTGTCGTCTTCGTTTGTTGGCGATGTCATAAGGTCCTCCTCTACTGACGACAACAGGCCACTTTCGTGCTGTGATATTATACTACTGTATATAAAAACTGTAAATATACATATATGCTCCCATTTATACAATTAGGAATATGTGGAACTCCTTAGAGCATCAACAGCAGCTAAGCGGTCCAATCTTCATGAGCCCTTGGACCAGAGCGGCATCTCGCGTCCACCTCCACAAAATGCTGCTCCTGCCCTCATATTGAACCCTTGATACCCTCCGGGGCAACATTCAACGCCAGCCATACTATCGAGGTCCTCCACTGCGTTCAGGATGACACGGGAGTAATATCACTGCAATTGCGGGTCCAGTCCGCCCTGCTATAGACCTGAAGCTAAGATTAGGAAGACTGGGTAAGAGCAAGGGGCAGGCTATCTCGAGCCTGCCCCTTTTGTGTTGCCTATCAATCTGCCGCCGCGGCGAAGTCTACGAAGCAGTCGCCATAGAGAGCGGGCCGGTGTTAAGGTTGCTGGGCGTGAGTGGGCCTGTTGCGAGGGGGCCGGTCTTGTGCAACCCGCCTGCCAGGGAGCCGGTGATTAGCCTCTCGCCCGAAGGCTGCATGTTGTTCAAGAACCCGCCGTTCACATGCCCATGGTTGGAGGGGTCGCCGGTCGCGAGGACCTTGCGGTGCACTTCCGTGGCCGAGTTGACGATCAGCTGGTCCCGCTCGCGTTCCGCGATGCTCACGAACGCGGCGGCCACGTACGGGTCGAACTGAGTGCCCGCGCAACGCTTCACCTCGGCTATCACCTCGTCAAGCGACATGCCCTTGCGGTAGGGGCGGTCGGAGGCCATAGCTTCCACAGCGTCGCACACCGCGAGTATGCGCGCCTCCAGGGGAATGTCCTCCCCTGCCAGCTTGTCGGGGTAGCCCTTGCCGTCCCACCGCTCATGATGGTGCCTCACGAACGGGGCCAGGTGTCGCAGGCTGCGGCACGTTGCCAGGAACTCGCCACCGAGAGCCGCGTGCGTCTTGATGTACTCGTACTCCTCGTCGGTCAGCTTGCTGGGCTTGTGCAGCACCGCCTCGGAAATAGCTATCTTGCCTATATCGTGCAGGAAACCGGCCTGGCGCAGAGGCTCGAACCGCTCGGGTTCCACGCCCAGGTCGTGCGCGATGGCTACCGCGTAGTCACCCACCTTGGAGGCATGTCCGCCTACGTAGGGGTCACGGGCGTCGATGATCTTGGAGAGGGTGAGGAACAGTTCCTCGTTGAGCGACTGCATGGTGCGGCTGGCCGACACCACCTCGGCGTTGGCGTGGGTCAATTCCACGTTCATGCGCTGAAGCTCGCGCACACTATGCTCGGTCTGCGAGATGTACTGCTTCATCGCCACGCGCATCATCAACACCGGCAGGGTGAACACGATTACGCCCAGAGGACCGGTGGTCGTATACGCAAGGCCCACGAACGTGCCGAGCGTGCACAGGGTCAAATAATGGCTCACAAGCCACTGGTAGCGCTCGTGCCAGACCTTTACGGGGCTGTCACCGCTCACCAGGCTGATGACGGTGGCGATCAGGCCCGTGTCCACTATGAAATAGGCCACCGCCACGATTACCATCGGCACGATCAGCACGGGCAGGTTGTCCAGCCTGAATTCGAGTTGCAGGAACCGCAGGGCGAACACCGGCAACACACCCGCCAATACGTGGGTGGCCCAGTTGAAGGCAGTCTTATAGGCGGAAGTCTTGTCAAGGAACGGCTGTTGGCGGACGCGGTGGGCCAGCACGATAGCGGCGGAGACGAGCACCAATCCGGGCAGGCCCGTCACGAGCGCGGCGGCGAATGCGACGGCTACCGATACCGAGACGGTACCCTTGCCGTACAGGTCGAGTTGCATCAGCTCCGCGCCCACGGCAAGCATGACGAATAGGGCCACCGCTATAGGGTCGGGAGTCGCGTGCATGAAGAACCCGGTAAAAGCGAAAGCAAAGCCCGCCAGTATCACGCTGGTGATGAACATCGGGAACACGGCTTTTTGCAGCCTGCCGGGCGCGGGCTGCGCCTGGTCGCTCACATGGATCTGGTACTTCTCTGCCTTGAGCTTAGGCTCCGTTATCGGGCGGGTGATTGGCTGGGTAGTAACGGCGGCAGTGGCTGCCCTGGCCGCACCGAGGGCCACGGTCATGGGCGAGATGAGCGGTGCCGTGCCCGCCGCCAGGATAGGGGCTGTGTTGGGTCTAAGAGGCGGCCTGCCTATAGGCGTCGGGGCTGCCGGGGAATTCTCGGCGGCGGGCGCCGATTTCGTGGCAAGCGCGGCAGCGGGCATAGAAGATTGCAACCCGTTGGCGGCACCGTTGTATGCTCCGTTTGCCTGGGTGGGCCGGGGTGTAAAGTTGGCGGAGTAAGGCGCGGACAGGCGCTCGGAGGGCGGGGGAGCGAAATCGATGGAGCTTGGGATGTCGGAGCCGCATACTACGCAGTTACGCCCGTTGAGCTTGGCCTGGTACACAGCGATGTCCGCCCTGTGTATCAGGTCGGTGGCGTTATCGGCATCTATGGGGTAGCAGGCCACGCCGACGCTCATCGTTACGTGCAGTTGTGTGGAGTTGTTGGGGACGCTGAACCAGGCCCCCTCGACGGCGGCGCGCAGTCTCTCTGCGGTCGCCCTCGCCTCTTCGGGAGTGACCTCCGGCAGAGCAATGGCGAACTCTTCGCCGCCAAAGCGTCCCGCTATATCGAAGTCGCGCACCGTCTCGCGGATGATCTTGCCTATACCGGCGAGGACCGCGTCGCCCGCCAGGTGCCCGTAGGTGTTGTTGATATTGCGCAACAGGTCCAGGTCGGCCATGATGAGGGCGAGGGGCCTGCCGAAACGCTTGGTCCGCTCTATCTCCGCCTGGTAGAGTGTGCTGAAGTGGCGGGCGTTGTGCAGCCCCGTCTTGCCGTCGGTCTGCGCCTCATGCTTGAGTTGGGGTATCATCAGGGCCTGGTACATGAGCACCAGGGGCGAGAGGGCCGGGAGCACCAGCCACGGGTTGCTCTGCCACAGCACGGCTACCACGTAGCCCAGGCACGACATGATGAAATCGGGCTGGAGACTCTGCCACTTCATGACGCCCGACTGTCGCCAGGAGATCTTACGGGCGAGCACCAGCGCCATGCCAACGAGGGCGTGGTTCAACACCACGTACATCAGCACCGAGCATATGGCCGACATTACGGGCACCACCTGCAACGAAAACAGTGGGTCTACCATGCCCGCCATGCGAGTGCTGATGGCCTGGTGAGTCCCCCACGCGCCCCACGCCGAGACCAGGTGAGTGGCAATGTTGAAGGGTTGGAGGTACCAGTTGCGCAGGTGGTCGCTGCCAGTGAGGCGCTCTTTGGCCCACTCGACCAGGTGGGGCAGCAGTATCACCAGCACCCACAGCGGCGGTTGCAGGAGAAAGATGCTTGCCACGAAGAAGACGAAGTGCGGGTAATAGGACTGCTTGCCGTGCGAGGTCTCGAAGAGTTGCGACACCGTGCCGAGAGCGGTGAGGAGGAGGAAGGTCAGCAGTTGGGACTGAGCGGAGCCAGGGTCGAAGGCAAACAGAGACCACGCCAGGCAGGCAACCCCTGACGCGAGAACTACCGAGATAAATACCCAGGCCTTGTGCGACATTTCCCGTTCTCCACCCTCTGAGAGTAACTTAGGCAGAGCATTCCTGGCTATACGGCATGTGCGACCCTGAATACCGCTCGTGCACAGGAGGTAGGCGGTGCTGTGGAAGCCCCTACAAAACTGCTCAACCCAGTGAGATACGCAAGGTTCTCAGAACCCTGCGTGTCTCCCACACGCTTATCTTATAAGAGGCGCGCGTGTATAACAATCACATGATGGGGGTAAAGAGGCTAGTACCTTTATGCTATGCGCATGCTGAGTGATGCCCCTCTACGCTCGCGGCTTCACAAACTCAGCACATCTTACAGTACACACAAATTGAGAGGCGGGGTTTCCCACGCGCGGTTGTGGACTTGCAACATGAGCAGCCTTGACCGACATACGTCAATCAATCTGCTTCTCGTAACACAGACTGAACGGATCGGCCGTATACGGACCGAACGGCGGAATACGCTCAAATCCCATGCGCTCGTATAAGGCGATGGCCGCATGCTGGTGAATACCTGTCTCCAGCCGCAGAAGCTTGACGCCGTGAGACAGGGCATAGTCTGATA
This sequence comes from Chloroflexota bacterium, assembly GCA_030913985.1. GTDB lineage: Bacteria > Chloroflexota > Chloroflexia > QHBQ01 > JADMIH01 > JADMIH01. The sequence goes on from JALZHI010000014.1 coordinate 40,891, forward strand.
GATGGTTCAGCATCAGCTTCCCAAACCCCAGGCCACGAAACTGCGGGCGCACATACATCCGTTTTATCTCTCCAAACTCAGTGTCGAACAACTTGATACCACCACATCCGGCTGGTGTCCCGTTAAAGCGTAGCACGAAGAATGGTACATCTTCGGCCAACAGCTTTTCGACGCTGAACCCGTGACTGTTTTCGGAGGGATAGAGCGATTCAAGCTGCGCATCAAGCTCATTTATCAAGGAGACGGCGTCGGCGGTGTCGGGACGTTCCCGCGTGATGATGGCTGACATACGACTGTTGCGTTCCTTTCTTTGTTCGCGTTCCGACTACACCTTTCCCTAAAATCGGATCATCTCGGCTGCCTGGGTCTAAGTCAAAGCTATCGGATCAATAGCAGCCGTAAATTACCAGCCTAACCTCCCCCTTGTCATTTCGAACGCAGTGAGAAATCTCGTCCTCCGGCACCCCAAGTAACACCTTTCCTACTGGAACCATGTAACGCAAGAAAAAAGTAACATCGCGGTATGGGACGAGATTTCTCACTGCGTTCGAAATGACAAGGGGGAGGTTAGGCTGGTAATTTACGGATTCTTTTTTGTGAGGTGGCCTCTTAGTAGAGTAACACCAGTATTATATGCTTGTGAAGAGGCTTGGCACGGGACCTGGACCTCTTTACACAGTCGCCTGGCTGGAAGGGAGTTTCAACCAATTTGGTATAATGTTAGGTACGGGCGTATTTGGTACGACAGCAAAGTTATGCGATTCGCGGCTACGTAGCAAGTTAGGTATGACAGATGGACAGCATGTCACGCAAGGGGAACAATCGAGTAGTTGTCGCGATGAGCGGCGGGGTGGATAGCTCGCTGACCGCTGCCCTCCTGATGGAGGCGGGGTATGAGGTAATCGGCGTGCACATGCGCCTGCACCACCTGCACGCTCAAAGCCGCACTGCCGACGGGGGCAAGCTCAACAAGGGCTGCTGCTCCGCCGACGACGTGGACGACGCGCGCCTGGTGTGCTACGAGCTTGGCATCCCGTTCTACGTGCTCGATTTCGAGGGCGACTTCCGCAAGACGGTGATAAACAACTTCGTGGAAGAGTACAGCAAGGGGCGCACGCCTTACCCCTGCCTGATGTGCAATCGTTACGTCAAGTTCGACTCGCTGCTCAAGCGGGCCGCACAACTCGACGCCGACCACCTGGCGACGGGGCATTACGCGCGCATTACGTACGAGGCGACCGGCAAGTACAGCCTGCGCAAGGCCCTCGACCCCTCCAAGGACCAGTCTTACGTGCTGTACCACCTGGGGCAGAACGAGTTGAGCCGCCTCTTGCTGCCATTGGGCGAGCACCAGAAGTCGTACGTGCGCCAGATGTCCGCCGAGCGCAACCTGGTAACCGCCGACAAGCCTGACAGCCAGGAAATCTGCTTCATCCCTAACAACAACTACCGCACCTTCCTCGACAAGGTCTCCCCCGGCATGGCGCGTCCTGGCGATATGGTGGACGTGCAGGGCAACGTCGTCGGGCAGCACGGCGGCGTGCCTAACTACACAATCGGTCAGCGCAAGGGCCTCGGGGCGTTAGGCAAGCAGCCCCACTTCGTGCTTGAGCTTCGGCCCGAGAGCAACACGGTAGTGGTCGGCACCAACGAGGAGCTACTCTCCCGCGAGCTGACTGCCGACGACGTGCACTGGACCTCCCGCGAGGCCCCCTCCGAGCCGTTCCGCGGCATGGTCAAGATCCGCTACCGCGCCCCCGAAGTGCCCGCCACGGTGACGCCCCTCCCCAGCAACCGCCTCCACGTCGAGTTCGACACTCCACAGCGCGCCGTCACCCCCGGCCAGGCGGCTGTCGTCTACATAGACGATGAGGTGGTAGGTGGTGGGACGATAGAGCGTCCAGCTTCGTAGTATTCGCGCAGCTACAATCGAAGAGGTACATCAAGGCGGGTGCCTGGTCGCAAAGGCGGGTGATTCGTTGCGAGGAGACGCCCGTCGATTGAAATCGAGGGCTACACCTTGCAAAGTCCGCATAGGCGGACTGCCACATCTTGAAGAACCTGCAAAGGCCTTGCACGGCGTCTTAGTCCCCGAACGGGGACTTTGCCTTGTGTAGCCCTCGATTTCAATCGACGGGCGTCTTCTTGCGACCAGGCATCGAGGCTGCGGGAGTAATTACGCCCCCACCGATCCTCGTCACCTTCAGCGCAATGCAGTTTCGTTTCCTATGAAATCCACACCCCGGCATGATGTATAATCAGCCTGCGCCAACACGCGCGAACCTGCTTTGAAGGTGGCTGGTTATGCCTTTCATACCGCAAATATCTCCCATAGTGGTCGTCTTCCTGGGCCTGGGCACGGCTTATGCTTTGGTGTTCCACCTGTGGAGGGGCCGCAACCTGCAACACCTCTTGCTGTTCTGGCTGGTGAGCGTGCTCGGTTTCGCGCTTGGCTCCACCCTCGGCGGCATCTCGCCCTTCCACCCGGTGCTCCTCGGGGGCATACCCGTAATGGAGGCAAGCCTCGGCTCGTTATCGCTGTTGCTGGTTGCCAGGCGCTTTACGCTGTGATACAATCTTCCGCTAAGTGGTTGAGCGTTACGGCTCGGCACGAGGTCCAGGATGATACCCTGTTCCAGACGCGACATAAGCCCGTAACTAACTGCTAACCACTAGCAACTAGGAGGACAGTGGATGAAGGTATTGTTTATCGTGTTGGCCGTCGTGCTGGTGCTGGCAGTGGCACTGCTGCCGGTCTTCCTGCTCTTTTTCACCGATTGGCCGCGTGATGGTAGCTACTCCTGGCTGATGGCTGTACGCGATATGTCGCTCATCTATGCCAGCATGTTCATGTGCGTGGGCGCTATCTTATTTATAGTCATGACGGCGCTACTTGCCCTCATCGCCTTCGCCATCCGCGACCACATCGTGCCCGCCCTGCAAAAGGTTGACGACACCGCCAAGACCGTGCGCGGCACCGCCACGTTCGTCAGCGAGAGCGTGGTCGCTCCCATTATCAAGACGGCAGGTGCAGCCGCTGGCGCTCGCGCAATGGTACAGACGTTGATGCGCCGCAAACCCCCGCAGCCATAAAGAGTAACGCGTAACGCGTAACACGTAATCATTCGAGGAAGCACTTACGCGTTACGTGTTACGTTTCACGTTTCAGAACAGGAGTGACAAGGGATGAAGAGACGGAGAGAGAGTGACGCAAGCCTGCTAATCGGGTTGGTGCTGGGTTTAGCGGTGGGGGCGGCGCTCGTGGTTATACTCAGCGCTAGGCCGGACGAGAGCTTGAATTTCCCTGCGCTGAACACCGGCAAAGGCGAGGTGGAGAAGGCGCGGGCGTCGCTTGAAGAGAAGGACAAGGCGCGCACCGAGGGTGCTGCGGAAGGTGCCGCCGAGTAGCCCGCTACCCGCGGAACAATAGGAAAACGAAGGCTCGACATCAATGTTGAGCCTTTTTGATTGTCGAAGATACTTCGCAAGAGGACAAGCGCATGTTCGACGTATCGCGTTTGGTGCCGGAGGCACAGCCCATAGCGGCAGCGGCGGCTCGCGTGTACCTGCAACATACGGGACCCTGGTTCGTGGGGTTGCTGGTGCACGGCTCCGCTCTAAAGGGCGGCTTCATACCTGGGTGCAGCGATATTGATATGCAATTGTTCCTGCAAAACAGCATCTTCGATGAGAGCGGGAATATCCCCTTTGAGATCACCGCAGCTATTCAAGCGGACCTGTCCAAGATAGACCCTGCCCCCTTCCAGTATATCCAATGCTACCCGCTACCTGAGGACACCCTGGCGGGCGGGCCAACCTCAGACTATATACTGGTGCCGGGAACTTACCACATACTGGCGGGCACCATTCCAAGAGCGGAGGCCACCGCCGAACAGGTGCGCGCCAAAGCGGTCGACTACATGGAGAAGATGCAACCGATCGCGCTGACCAATGCTAACCACTTGCTTCAACATGGAGGTGGTCGCCTCGAAAGGCACGTCAGGCTGCTTTGCACCAACGTCTGGCCTACGCTCTACAGCCTGCTCGTATGCACCGCCCATGACCCGGTGGAAGTATGGCAGCTACCGAAGCAAGAGGCAATCGCCCTCGTGCCGGAGAAAGAGGCAGTTGGCAGACAGATACGCGCCTTCTATGAAAGCGTGTGGACGTACTACGGAGGCGGGCAGACAGTTAACGCAGCCCTGGAACTTTACAGGAATGGGTCCGCCTTTCTGTACCTGGCTAAGAACGAATATCTGCGGCAGACGGGGCGCGCTACCGCTTAGAGCGTTTCTTTAGAGTGCTTGTTGCCGTCGTAGGAGAGCATTGTAGCCTCTTCTTCCAGCCTGGTGCGCAGGTGGACGGGGCGGCCCCAGAGGGCGTGGATGTGCTCTAACGTCTTCTGGCTGTAGCCAACGTCGAGGTCCTGGCCGTCGTGCACGTGGTGCAGCAGTAGCTCGCCGTTGTGGGAGTAATCGCCGTCCTCCACCAGGATGGTGGGGTTGCCGAAGTTGGACATGCGGGCGGCTATGCTGTCGCGGACGTGCTCCCAGTTCTTGTCCACGATTACCCACTGGTCGCCCTGACGCTCGTAGAGATAGAGGTCAAGCTCATCCACCAGGTCGCGGGTGAGATAGTTGCGGATTAGCGAAACATCGTTCTCCTCCTCGCGCACCTGGAAAAGCTTCTTGCGTCCCTCCCCCGGCTTGCGCCCGTAGCGGGCCTGCTCCTCCTCCGTCGGGTTGTCCCAGCGGCGCTCTATGTCCTCCAGTATCTTCACGCCCAGGAGGTAGGGGTTGAGCGATTGGCGCGAGGGGGCGAGCACCCCCGCGTGCATGGCCGCGAAGTCGGTGTATTCCCTGTCCGACAGGTCTAGCTCGCGCATAATGCGGGCGTGCCACACGCTGGCCCAGCCTTCGTTGCACACCTTGGTCTGCATCTGCGGCACGAAATAGAGCATCTCCTGCCGCACGATTGACATCACGTCCCGCTGCCACGGCTCAAGGTAGCGCGAGTGCTCCATGATAAAGCCGACGAGGTCCTTCTCAGGCTGCGCGGGCACCCGGCGGTCCTGCCACAGTCGCTTCTCAGGTGGCCTCGGCCTGTCGTCGGGGGTTAGCTCAAACAGGTCGTCAAACGGCGAACCGGCACGGCCTTCCAACCCATCACCTTCACGCGCTGGGGATTGGGCCTGCGACTTCTTACGGTGCTCGCTCGTGGTAAGCTGCGGGTCTATATGCTCCTGTATCGAGAGCACCGCGTCCAAGAAACGCTCCACTTTGTGCAGGCCGTGCTCTTGCTCGTACTGGCGGATGCGGGCGGCGTTCAGGGAAGCGGTCTCCACCATCTGGCGGTTGGAGTGCCGAAAGTAAGCGTTGTGCTTGAAAAAGTCGCAATGCCCCAGCACGTGGGCGATCACCAACTTGTTTTGCAGCACCGAGTTGCCCTCCATCAGGAAGGCGTAGCTGGGGTTGGTGTTGATGACCAGCTCGTATATCTTGCTCAGGCCGTAGTCGTAGCTCGTCTTCATGCGGTGGTACACCTTGCCATGCGACCAATGGGAGAATCGCCCCGGCAGCCCGTAAGAACCGAACTCGTACATGATGGAGGCAGGCACCATCTCGAAATGCACCGGGTAAGGGTCCAGCCCGAAATCGCGGGCAATTTCCCAGATAGGGGCTATCGCGTCTTCCAACTGTTTGATGTCCGTGTCCATGTATGGCCTGCTCTTTCTATTGGGTCACTCTTTAGAGACGAAAACGCAAAGGCGCGAAGAGCGCAAAGGACGCGCAAAGATTTAGATTGTTTGCGGCGATGGGACCAGGGTTAACCTGGCCGGGCCGTTATACGCCGACGCCTGATTACGGGACCCTGCCCCACCCTGTCATCCTGAGCGTAGCGAAGGATCAGGTGCTATAGTTTGACTCTTCCTATTACAGGACCAATGTTCCTAATGCCAGCAGCATCCCCAACGTTGAAGACTCTCGCCTACCCACCTGATCCTTCGCTACGCTCAGGATGACAGGGGGAATATGGTTCTTTGAAATGATGCATAGGCAACTACCCCGATGAGTAGGATGCAAAATATCCACATGATATCCAAACAATTCTAACCGTTGCGCGTTCTTTGCGTCCTTTGCGTCTTTGCGGTTTCGTCTCTAACGTTGCCACGTATTCTAAGTTGTCGCGATTTCGCGCACGGGCGACTTGGAGAAGAAGCGTTGTAGGGCCGGGTAGACGGCGGCTTTGTCGTTGATGGTGACCGAGATGAACTTGGGGTCGTCCACCTTGTTGAAGGCCGACATCAGGGTGCTGGTGGAACCCCGGTAGCCCTCGCGGATTTCGCCGTAGCCGAACAGGTTGCACTCGGCCAGCATCTCCTTCACCAGTCGCACGCACAGGTCGTTGTCCCAGGGCAGGTTGTCCCCGTCGGAGAAGTGGAACGGGTAGATGTTCCAATCGCGCGACGGAAAGCGCTCCCTTATGATGTTCAGCGCCAACTGGTAGGCCGAGGACACCTGAGTGCCGCCCGACTCGCCCTTGTGGAAGAACTCCTCCTCCGTGACCTCTTTGGCCTCCGTGTGGTGCGAGATGAAGACGATGCGCACGTTCTCGTACTTCGTCCGCAGGAAGCGCACCATCCAGAAGTAGAACGAGCGGGCTATATATTTTTCGAACTCGCCCATGCTCCCCGACACGTCCATCATCGCCAGTATCACCGCGTTTGACTGGTACTCCACCCGCGTTTCCCACGTCTTGTAGCGCAGGTCTTCGTTGCGGATGTTGCCGACGCTGGGGTTGCCCGCCGAGGCGTTGCGCTTGAGGTTCTCCAGCAGGGTGCGGCGCTTGTCGAGGTTGGACATCGCCCCCTTTTTGCGTATGTCGGTGAAGCGCACGGCGGGCGACTCGATCTCTTGCAGGCGCTTCTCCTGGAGGTTGGGCAGGCCCAGGTCCTCGAACAGGAGGGCGGCGATCTCGTCAACCGATACCTCGGCTTCGTAGTAATCGACGCCTGGTTGCTCGCCCGCCGGACCTTGCCCCTTGCCCGGCCCCTGTCCCTGCCCCTTCGAGTTGCCCCCCTTGCCGAGCACGTCGCCCACCTGCGAGTTGCCGTCGCCTGCACCCGCGTGCTTGCCGCTGTTGTCGTCATAGCGGAAGCGGTACTCCTCAAGCGAGCGGATGGGCACCTTGATAACGTGCTTGCCGTCGGACAGGATGATGTTCTCCTCGGACACGATGTGCTTGAGGTCCTGCTTGATCGCCTCTTTGATGCGCTCCTTGTGCCGCTGCTGGTCCTGCGGTCCCTTGCGGTGCAACGACCAATCGTGCTGGGACACGGACATGAGTGGAGGCTTGGTTTGCGGGTTGGGGTCGTCAGACATGGGTTGCTCTTTTCTGCTAGGTCGTAGCCGGGTCGGGTAAGCAAATCAAGCGCATGCTGGGGTCTATCACCATGCGCCCGCCGTTGGGAAGCACCATCAGCGGGTCGGTGTGCCCGAAGTCCAGGTTGGCTACTACCGGCAGGTCGGCGCGCCCGAACTCGTCACGCACGATCCGCAACACCGTTTCGTACAGTTCTCCGACCTGTTCCGGCGTGTAGTGTGCGGGCCTGCCGATGACCATCCCTGCCAGCGTGTCGAGAATGCCTTGCATGCCGTAGTTGCGTAGCCACCAGGCGACCAGAGTGGGGCTTGGTGCGTCTTCGGAGGTTTCCCAGTAGAAGATAGCGCCGTCCCACATCCGCGGCTCCGGCCACCATCGCGTGCCCTTGAGGAACTCAAGCACATCCAGGCAGCCACCAACCAGGTGACCTTCGACGCGGGTGTCGCCTTGCAACCACTTCCAACCTGGATTGGGCTGTGTGGCACGGCGCTGGTTGGCCTGCGACTCGTCTTCCCACCTCACCGTCTCGTCGGTCCACTCGGTCGAGGGCGCAAGATCGCCCACGGGGGCGGTGGACATCAAAGTACGACGTATCCAGCCTTCCGTGTATGGAAACGTGCCGCTGTTCTCGGCTATACCCGCCAGCACGGAAGGGCCGTAGAAAGTCTGTAAGCCGGAGAGTAAGGACAGCACGTGCAAGGTCGTGGTGTCCGAGTAGCCCATAAAGACCTTGGGATTGTCGCTGATGGCCGACGTATCAACGTAGGGCAGGATACGCACCGAGTCGTCGCCGCCGATGCTGGCGATTATGCCGTCTATGGAAGGGTCCGCGAAAGCCGCGTTGATGTCCTCGGCGCGGGCCCAGGGGTTGCGCCATATCCAGTCGGCATCGGCGCGTGCGTGCGGCATCTCGACCACCTCAAGCCCGAAACGCTCCCGTAACTCCCGCAGGCCCCTGTCGAAGCGCAGGGGCACGCTGGCCGGGCCGCCCCACGATGGAGAGACGACGGCCACCCTGCTACCTGGCTCCAGGTGCTTCGGTTTCTTCAGGTTCAGCATTGCCCACCCTTTCAAGGGACGATGAACGATGGACGATGGTAGTAGGTGCGCTATCGTGCATCGTCCATCGTCCATCGTCTCCCTGCGTCAGCGATTAAGCAGCGAACCCACGTACTGCAACAGCGAGTTGGCGCACACCGCGCAGTAGCCGTGCTGCTCCACCAGGCGGTTGACCACCTCGTTGATGCGGCGAAGCTGCTCAGGGTCGGGCGTCTTGACCGACGTAGTGATTTTGACCACGTCGCGCAGGTCCGCGAACAGCTTCTTCTCTATCGCTTCCCGCAGGCGCTCGTTGGAGGTGTAATCGAACTGCTGCCCCCGCCGCGCCAGCGACGATATGCGAATCAGTATCTCCTCGCGGAAGGCCTTGCGGGAGGTGTCGGTGATGCCTATCTGCTCCTCTATGGAGCGCATCAGCGTCTCGTCCGGCTCGCGGTCCTCATCGGTCATCTGGTCGCGCATCTTCTGGCCGGAGCAGAACGCCTCCACGTTGTCCAGGTAGTTGTTGAACAGCGTGCGGGCGGCCTCCTCGAACGAGTAGACAAACGCCTTCTGCACCTCGCGCTTGGCGACCTCGTCGTACTCCTTGCGGGCCTCCCCTATCAGGTTAAGGTAATGCTCCCGTTGCTCACGCGATACGGACGTATGTTGCTCCAGGCCGTCGCGTAGGGCGCGCAGGGCGTCTATAGGGGTGATGCAGGTGACCCCCTCTTTCACCAGGGCGTTCGACAGGCGGTTGATGACGTAGCGGGGCGAGATGCCGTCCATGCCTTCCCGGTCCGACTCCTCTTGTAGCTCCTTTACGTCCTTTGCCTTGAAGTCCTCGATGTCCTCGCCGTTGTACAGCTTGAGCTTCTTCATCAGGCTGACCCCGGCCTTCTTGCTCGGTTCCAGGCGGGTGAGCACGGCGAATATGGAAGCCACATCCAGGGTGTGCGGGGCGACGTGCACGGCCTGCAAGGCACTCTGCTTGAGCAGCTTCTCGTAGATGCGCACCTCGTCGTTCACCCGCAGGTTGTAAGGCACCTTCACCAGAATGATGCGGTCCTGCAACGCCTCGCTCTTCTTGTTGCCGACGAAGCCCTGGTACTCGGTCTCGTTCGTGTGCGACACCACCACCTCGTCGGCATAAATCATCGAGAAGCGCCCGGTCTTGATGTTCTGTTCCTGGGATAAGGTGAGCAGCACATAGAGGAACCGCTCGTCCACCTTGAGCATTTCAACGAACTCCATCACGCCCCGGTTCGCCACGTTCAATTCGCCATCGAAGCGGTAGGCGCGGGGGTCCGACTCGGAGCCGAATTCACCTATCGTGGAGAGGTCTATGGAGCCGGTAAGCTCACTAATGTCCTGGCTGTTGTGGTTTATGAAGCCGTTAGCACAGAAGGAGTGGGTGCCGGGCACGGTAAGGTCGTAGACCTGCTCGATGCCTTCCGTGATGTGCTGGACCTCAAGCCACAGCAGGTTAGTGTCAAGATGTCCGCGCAACGTAGCCAGGCTGGTCGAACTTTCGGGC
>JALZHI010000148.1 GCA_030913985.1 Chloroflexota bacterium
GAGCCGCACCCTGGGTGCGGCTCTTTCTGTTTAAGATATAGCTTAAGATGAGAACTAAACCAGATGATTGCGAGATTAAGGGTGAATATTTGCTCCCGTTGAACGATTACGTAGTACGACGCGCCTGGTGTGGAGGTCCGCCAGGTGCGATAACATACGGTGCTTAGGTACCGTTGACAGAAATCATAGTGCTGCCAATCTTGGAATAGTAGTTGACGAAGACCACCTGGCCCAGGTAAGTCAGGATGAGTAAGACAACTACAGCCAGCAGAACTATGAGCATCGCGTACTCTACAAGGCCCTGTCCACGTAAGCGCCACTGGCGCAAGCCAAACCATTTGCGCGGGGTGGCTGCTTTCACGCTTGTACCTCCTTTCAGGCATGCGCCCGTTGTATGCCGTCGCCGGTACCGTTGCCGGTATGCCCGGTCCAGGAGAAGGTTATTCTCCTGTTATACTATAGGCCCGTTGTACACCCGCTTACAATAGCTCTTAGTCGTATCTGGGCGGGGTACTTTTGTGCTATGACCCAGGATGGCCCCAGGCTTGGGAGTGCGTACATGGACGCCCGCCCGTCACCTTCCCAGGTCCTGAGTACTGTTATTCTTCGAAGGCCGCCGGTAGCGTGGCGTTGATGCGCGTGCCCCTGCCGGGCGCGGTGTCTATCGTCATCTGGCCGCCGTACATACCGACACGCTGCCGCATGGTGGCGAGGCCCTTGCGCTTGGGGTCGGCCATGCGCGACTCGTCACCGCCGAATCCCGCGCCGTCGTCCTCAACGGTAACAGCGACCACGTCGCCGTTCACGTCAATCGTGACCTGAGCGTGCTTGGCGTGGGCGTGCTGGGCGACGTTCTGGAGGGCTTCCTGCACGATGCGGAAACAGGCCACCTCTATGTCGCTGGGGAGCCTGCCGTGCATACCGTTGATGGTGACGCCCACCTCTACCTTGTGCTTGCCGGTGAACTGCTGGACGTACCGGCGCAAGGTAGGCTCCAGGCCGAGGTCGTCCAGGATCATGGGGCGCAGGTCGAAGATGAAGCGGCGAGTCTCTTGCAACGTGGCGTTGACCACGCTCTTGAGGCCCGAAAGCTCGTTCTTGGCGCGTGCGGGGTCCATATCGAGCAGGCGCTCGCAGATTTCGGCGCGGAGCACCAGGTTGGTCATCGTCTGGGCGGGGCCGTCGTGGATCTGGCGGGAGACGCGCAGTCGCTCGTCTTCCTGGGCCTGGATCACCTGGCCGATTACCTGCTTGCTGTCGAGGGCATCGTCCAGCGGGGAGGCGATAGTCTGCGTGGCCTGCATCTGTATCTGCTTGGGTCCCGCGGGCTGGCTCATGCCTGGGTTGTAGCCTTCAGGGGCGCTCAGGAGCACGCTGGTGACCTTCTGGAGGCGGTTCTGTAGCAGGCGCATGCTGTTGCGCTTGGCCTCTAGCTGCTCTACCTGGGCGCGCATCATGAAGAGGCGCATTTGCACTTCGTGGGACGAGTTGTAGATCGTCTTCATGTCTGTGCGGCTGTAGTTATCGAGGTTTAGCTCCATGTCGCGCACACGGTTGGTGACGGCGTTCTCGCGGTTGGCGAGCTTCTCCACCTCCATGTTGCTCTGGCGGATCAGCATCTCGATTTCGGTCGCTTCGCGCTGGAGAGCTTCCGACTCGACGCGCAACTCACCGAGGAGTTGTGTCACTTTGTTCTCGAATTCGTCGGTGCCGGGGCGTGATCCCTGGTTTAGCCCTTCGGCGACCTGTTGTGGCATAACCATTCCGTTTTCTCCAAAGGTCATTTTTCGGTACACAAGTAAGGAATGCGCAGGGCAAAGGCACTCTTCTTCCTGCTATCTAAGCCTAACATGGGGCATACTTATCTACAATAAGCCTTTGGTACCCCGCGTGGTGGCTACTTAGTCCTATTAAGTATTAGATGCTCCGGAGAGACGGAAACGCAAAGGCGCAAAGGCCGCAAAGGACGCGCAAAGAGGATGAGGGTTTGGATGGTTCAAGCGATACATGTGTCCTGGTGGGCAGCCTGTATATCGCTCGCAGCGTACCAAAGCACCCTTTGTCATCCTGAGCGCAGCGAAGGATCAGGTGGGTAGACAAGAGTCTTCAACTTACAGGATGATTGTGGCAAGAGGAACAATTGCATCTGCGTTGGGAGAGTCAAACACGGGCCGCTGATCCTTCGCTGCGCCCAGGATGACAGAGGGGAGTATGGTCCTGATGGTTTGACAGTGTGGCTAAATGAGGGCACGCAGGATGGTGCCGCTCCTCACAACCACACCCTTATCATCTTGGCGAGTTCTTGGCGTTCTTTGCGACTTGGCGGTTCCGTCTCTCCTCTGACTACCGCACGAAGACGATGGCGGCTTTGTCGTCGTAGACGGTGCGCCAGGTGGTGGAGGCGGTGACGAAGCGGACCAGGTCGGCGTGGAACTCCTTGTTCAGGATGAGGGTGCGTACGCCGTAGCGGTCGAGGGTCTGCTGCCAGTCGGCGCGGCCCCTGGATACGGAGAGATAGTCGTGCCAGACCGGCACCTGCCGGGCCTCGAAACGGCCGTCAATGAACATCTGGTACTGCGGGTATAGCTCGTTCTCCAGGTAGCCGCCCCACTCCATATAGTTGAAGACGGGCGAGGGCACGCTGCCACTCTTGAGGAACGCGGCCAGTTCGACCGGGGTGCCCGCCGCGAGGGCAGGCTTGGCCGCTGGCGCTACCAGCGGGTTGGCGGCGCGCCAGAGTGGGGTGAAAGCCAGGGCACCACCTACCATGAGGATAGCCAGCAGCCAGTTCATTGCGGGCAATTCTTGGCGATTTTGGATTTTAGGTTTTGGATTTTGGATTTCGTCGTCTGCTGCTTCGGGAGCGTAGGCTTCTTCTCGTTGTTGCTTGCGGTTGGCGGCCCATGTGGCGAAGTTTAGGGTGGTCATGGGGGCGGCCAGCCAGTTCCACCACATGGCGTTGCGGAGGGAGGTGAGCGATAGGTAGCCGAACGCCACTATGAGCAGTATCTCGGTGGGACGTAAGCGACGGCGGCTGGCGTATAGGGACGCGGCAAATACGAGCACGTTGATGAAGAACAGCTGCCCGGTGCCATCGTAGAGGGTGGGGCCTTGCCATTCGACGTTCAGGGCGCGGGCTATGGGGTCATTGGTGGCGACGAAGAAGTAGTTGTATATCTCGGTGAAGTAGGGGTTGGCGAGGGTCATCAATATAGCGGCGGCGAAGCATGCGGCCTGCCACATGGCGGCGCGCGAGGTGAGCCACTTGCGGCCACCGGCGCTGCCCATCTTCTCAAGCGTGGTGCCGAACGCGTAGACGCCGAGCATCGCCACGCCCAGGAAGAAGGAGCCGTGCACGTTCACCCAGAAGAGCATGATAGGCACGAGCAGCGGCAGCCACTTAGGGTAGCTGTCTTTGCGCTCCAGCAGGAAGTAGAAGCCTACGAACGGTAGGAAGGCGAATAGCTGGGGCCGCATGCCGTAGTTGGTCCAGGAGGCCAAGTATGCGATTATGGTAGCCAGGGTGGCGGCCTGTAGCGAGCGGGACTTCCACGCGCTCAGCCACATGATCACCCCGACCGTGGCAGCGATGATGAGGGCGCGCAACGTGAGCAGCAAGTAGGGTGACGCGGCGTACAGCCAGTGGAAGAGGAGTTGCGAACCCCACTGCGGGTTGTAATACGGCTCGCGCACCGGAGTCCACACCAGCACATCCTTTGCGAGGAACTGCCCCGTCTCGGCCATAATCTGGCCGCTCTTGACGTTCCACCAGAAGTCGTAAGGCTCGATGAAGTCTATGCTGCTGGCGAACCAGGCAATGGCGAAAGGCAGGATGGTCCACAGGTGCTTCAAGCGCAGGCCACGCGTGGAGGCGACCTGGCTGTCGGGTGTGGCTACTTCCCCCTGGGTTTCGCGCACGGAAAGCGCGGAAGTACTACTCATAAAGCGATTGTAGCCGACGCCCGGCGCGGTAACAATGAGATTTTCGTACGGTGCGGTAGTAGTACCAGAGGAAAGAAAACACCAGGCACGTGCCTGGTGTTTTCTGGTTTCCCCTATTTCTGTGTGTTGCTGCCTACCTCCTGGCGGGGGTCTGGCAGTTGGGGAAGAAAGCGTTAGCCGCGATCTTCGCCATCTGTCCTCTGGTAGTCAGGTCATTGTAGCGGAAGCACGGAGCGCCGGTCTGGGGGCACTTGGAAGCGTCGCCATAACCGGAGATAACTCCGCGTCCGGAGAGACGCTCAATGTACAGCCAGAAGGGGCTGTCGGTGGGCACGTCCGTGAAGGTCTGCTGGGTAGCAGGTATGTCTTCTCCGTAGGCCGCCGAGATAGCCACGATCTTGGAGATCTGGCCCCTGGTCGCGGGATTGTTGGGGCGGAAGAACGGCCTGTTCAACTCGTCGCAACCTTCACCCGCAGTAGCGCATGGGTAGCCGGCTATGGCACCCGTCTGGGCCAGCCTCTCCACGTACATGTAGAAGGGGTCGCCCGGCTCTACGTCCGCGAATTGCTGCTGCCCTTCGGCTATGGGGTCGTTGAGACCTGCGGCGAGGGCGACGATCTTGGATAGCTGTCCCCTGCTGACGTTAGCGCCGGGCCTGTAGTACGGCTCGTTGCCCCCGTTACAAGGCTCGCCCGTCCCGCCGCACGGGTAACCGCCCACTATCTGGCGGCACGCCAGGCAACGCACCCACGTGTAGAAGGTGGAGCCTTCTCCACTGGATGGTACGTCAGCGAACTGGATGGGGCAGGCGGTGGGGCTGGCGACAGGGGTCGCGGTGGGCAATGGCCCTCCGACGCTAGCGCGCTCAATCGCGGCGAAGGCATCCACGCGGCCATGTCCGAAGAAGTTGTTGGGTATGTTCGCCTCTGTTGTCTCGCCACACTGCTGAATTGGGTCGATCACAGCTACGTCTGGATTGGCGGTCTGCTCCAGGAGGGTCCTGGTTTCGGTAATCTGGCGCACCAGTTCGGGTCGTGCCGACCAGACCAGGGCGACCACACCGGCCACGTGCGGCCCCGCCATAGATGTGCCATCGTAGGTACCGTACTGAGTGTCGCTTCCCTTGAAGGCGGAGCGGTTCCTCACACCTGGGGCCGCGATGTCCGGCTTGGTACGCATCGAGCCGTCGGTAGCCACGGGGCCGCGGCTGCTGAAGTCTGCCAGCGTATTGGTGCGATCGATAGCGCCGACGGTGAACGAGGCCTCGAAGATCGCCGGAGGCACGGTCACTGTGGAGCATGCCGGGCCGTCGTTGCCCGCCGAAGCCTCGACGAAGATACCTGAAGCCACGGTGGCTTCGACAATATCCCTCAGGGTCTCGGGCGTGCAACCTTCGGGACAGCCCCAGCTGTTGATGATGACGTGGGGGCGCTTGGTCGGGTCCGGCGCGGTCCCGTCAAGCTTGGTCGGCGCGAGGAACCACTCGAAGCACTCAGCATAGGTGTCAAACACGGCCCCGAAGCCGACGCCCGCCGCCATCATGTTGCGGCAACCAATCCACTTCGCGCCCGGAGCTACGCCGATCTTATAGCCCATAAGGTTGTCACCTACCGCCGTGCCCACGGTATGCGTGCCGTGATTGTGGCCGTCGCACGGTACCTGCGAGTTTGGGTCGCAGGGGTCGCTAGGGTCGGGTATGTCGATGGCGTCATGCCAGTTATAGTTGTGGTCCGCGACCATTCCGTCCCAGCCCCTATACTGGGACTTGAGCGCCTCATGCGTCCAGCGTACGCCGGTATCGGCACCGGCCACCACGATTCCCTGCCCTGTGTAGCCCAGCGCCCAGACTTCGGGCGCTCGCACATTTTCCACGCCCCATTCAATGGTGATAGCGCCGCTTGGCGCTAATGGCGCACTTGTGGCTTTGGACGTATCAGCCTCAACAGCCTCAGACTGCATAGGCTCCTGCAAATACATCATCGCATTGTGTTCGATTGCGCGAACGTCGGGCCGTGCGGCAAGCTCGTTAACCAGCGCGCGGTCTCCGGTCACCACCAATGCATTGGCGATCCACAAGGCCTTGTACTGCACGCCTTTCGCATCGAGCGCGGCACGTATACCGGCCTGGCTGCGGTTGGCGGTCTCTTTAAGTGTGTTGTAGACGAACCACCCGCGGGCGTCATGGTCCTTCATACCATAGGCTGCTGTAAGATTGGCCTTCTCTGACATGAGCACGACGAAAGACGTGCTCTTGCCCTCGAGCGTCTGTACCAGCACCTTCGACTCGATCTTGCTCCCCGGCTGGGCCGTTGCCGACGCCGTGGCGGAACTATTCGAGCCAATGGACACCAGCGCCATGATCGACAGCACCAATAAAGCCAGGGCCATAAGCGGCCTGACGTTCGGCTTCCGCGCCGGTGTAGTCTCCTTAGTAAGCATTTGCTCCTCCTTTTTCTTCGTTAGACGACGTTGTCCGAAGCTTGCGTAGGAGGATGGATGCAGGAAACGTACCCTTGTTTCCGATGTAGAAAAGATGCGGCCCAATCTGCCACGTGGGGTCTGCTCTTCTTGTCCCTCCTGCATGAGTTCCCAGGATAGAACGGGGCAGGTTATACTATTTACCATGATACATCTGGCCGCCGTCCGGCTCGAACAGGACGACATTGACGAGCAGAAAGGCTTCCCCTTCGACGTGCCTATCGTGCGCTCGTTGGAGTCGCTGGAGTTCCCCTCGGAGGTGACGTTCCTGGTGGGGGAGAACGGGTCGGGCAAGTCTACGCTGCTGGAAGCGATTGCCATGGCGACCAGGCTCCCGGCGGTGGGCAGCGACAGGCTGGAGGCCGATGCGACGTTGGAGGCGATACGGCCCCTGGCGAGCTACCTGCGGCTTTCGTGGCAGCGGCGCACCCATAAAGGCTTCTTCATGCGCACGGAGGACTTCTTCGGCTTCTCCAAGCGGCTGAGCAGCATGCGTGCCGAGTACGAGGAGGACCTGCGCCGCGTGGAGCGCGAGACGGAAGGGCGCTCCATCATGGCCCGCAACCTCGCCCGTCTGCCATACGCCAGGGAGCTACACGAGATGGAGCGCCGCTACGGCAAAGACCTCTCGGCCCGCTCCCACGGCGAGAGCTACTTTACGCTGTTCCAATCGCGCTTCGTGCCGGGCGGCCTCTACATGCTGGACGAGCCGGAGGCCCCATTGTCGCCGGTGCGGCAGCTATCGTTCATCTCTATGATGAAGGAGATGGTCGAGCAGAAGCAGGCCCAGTTCGTCGTGGCAACCCACTCGCCCATCCTCATGGCGTACCCCGGCGCTACTATCTACAGCTTCAACGACGGCAGCATTCGCCGCGTACCTTACGACGAGCTAGAACATGTCACGGTCACAAGGGACTTCCTCAACAACCCGGAGCAGTTCCTGAAGCACCTTTAGTCCGGTGGGCTGAGATGGCTAGAGGGAATTAGCAGCCAAAGCTCCGCCCCTGTCATCCTGAGCGCAGCGAAGGATCTCAAGAAGGTGAAGAGGGGTGCTGTTGAACGCAGGGGATAAAGGTCCGACGGGTCCGACGCTAGAGTATAGCCAACTTCTTGAGATCCTTCACTGCGTTCAGGATGACAGGGTGGGGCTTGGAACTCGGAGTTCAAGATAGGGGCTTTGTGAGGGCATGACGGAGCGTGCCCACGCGGCACAGATTGTTAGAACTGGAACTTCTCTTCCTTGCCGCCATCCTCGGCTTCTTCCTCATCCTCCTGCTCCACGTTGTTCTGCACTTCGACCTTCTTGAGCGTCATGCTCAGGCCATCGTGTTCGCCTTCGAGCGCCCGGTCGAGTACCGACTTCAGGGCTTTGGTCGTGGGGGAGATGAAGTCCTCGGGGGCGGGCATGTCGCCTTCGACGTAGATGAGGGCGGACAGGTATATGCCCTTGCGTATGACGTTGGCGGGTTTAGCTTCCTCGGCGGGGTCGGGTTCTGCCGTCTTTTGCTCTGCGGGTGGCGCGGTGGGTGCTTGCTCCTGCTCCTGCTTTGGGGGCGGCGGCTGTTCCGGTGCCGATTTGCGCCACTTTCTACGCCTGGGCTTACCTCTTGTCGCCATATGCGTACCTCGAAATCAGCACTTTATCCGCGTCGTAAAGCTCGGCAATGTCGCCGCGATTGGCCCACACCGGCCTGCTGGAACCGAGACTGAAGCCGCCGCTGTCCTGGTGCACTTCGTTGGTGTAGACGCGGATGGAGGTCCCCGGCTGCATGACGTAGCTCTCCCACTTGTAGAGGTCTTCGGCGCTGTTGTCCTGCAACACCCAGTCGGTAATGTCCACAGGCTCCGTGCCGGTGTTCTTTATCTCCACGTACTCGTCGGGTTCGTTGGTCTTCTTGCCGTCGGCCAGCACGGACACTATACGCACGGTGGTATTGTCCTGCACGCCCCGGTCGCTCACCGGCGGCATGGTGGCGACTGCCTCGGGTGTGACGGGCGGCACGGTTTGGGCTACTTCCCCCATGGCGCGCACGCCCGTGCTGCCGTCGTCCAGGGGCCGCCACTCGCCGCCGGAAAAAGTCTCTATCTGCATGACGGGGTGTATCTCCCAGATGGTGCCGCGCGTCTTGCCTATCTGGTCGGGGTGCTCTGGGTCCATCATCAGCCAGCCGCTGATACGTACCTTCTCCTTGCGCCTGGCAAGGTCGCTCATGTTGCGCAGTCCCCACTCGGGGTGGTGGGCGCGCACGCGAGGCGAGGTCTCGAGGACGATTGATTGGTCGCGGTCTTTGTCCGGTTCGTCTACCATCCAGATGTGGTAATCGACGTGTTCCACGGAGTGGCAGTTACAGGTCTCCGGACTCATCTTCTTGGCCTGCACCAAATAACCCTCTAGCTGTATTGGTGTGCCTTCGTGCTGCGCGACAGCCTGCGCGTCGGCGGGCGACCAGCGGGCGCGCGACCTGCCCTCTATGCTTTCGGGCCAGTCGAGGGCCAGCACCGCTGAGATGGTGGTGGGCTGCCACACGGTCTCGTCCACGCGGTTCTTCAGCGTGTTGAGCACCGGGTCGCCCCCGTCACCGGAAGGGGGGCAGCCCTGGAAGTCCATAGCGATAGGCTCAGGCTTGCCTATGTTGTTCGTAAGCGCGCCGGGCTGGCTCATGCCGGGGTCCGGTGGGGGAGTGGCGTTCTCTTCGTTACGCGTCAGCCAGAACACCACCCCGATGATGATGAGCAAGAGAATTATGGAGCCAAGGGATAGCTGGCTGCTGCGGCTGCCACTCTTGCTGCTTTTGCTACGTTTGCCGGTGTTGCGACGGTTGCGACCCAATATATTCCTCCGGTTTCTGATGCTTTTTGCTCTAATAACGTGCGCCAGGGGACGCTAGTGTGTCTCTTCTCCTGGATGCTGCTCCCCCTTGTCATCCTGAGCGCAGCGAAGGATCAGCGGCCCGTTCTTGATCCTTCCTATTGCAGCACCACCGTTTCTCATACCCGCACCATCCCCATCGTTGTAGACTCTTGCCTACCCACCTGATCCTTCACTGCGCTCAGGATGACAGAGTGGGGCTTTGGGTGCTGGGAATGGACGCATTGTCGCATTCACGTACCTGTTGCCTTGGCGTCAGCTTTCACCCTGTCTAATGTCTCCCTGCACGCCCTGAGCACCGGCACGTGTGACAGGCCGGTGAGGCAGGGGCGGGTGCCGCAGCCTTCGCGCAGGCCGAGGTCGTGCCCGCGGTAGAAGCAGGGCATGCATGGTAAGTCGCGGGACACGATTGTGTGCGGGCTTTCCTCGCCTACGGGTGTGTACGGCCCCCAGGCTCGCCAGTTGGAGGGGCCGAACACCGCCACAACCGGGGTTTGCATGGCCGCCGCCAGGTGCATGGGGCCGCTGTCGTTGCCGAGGAACAGGTCGCACTCCTCCAACACGGCGGCGGTCTGGTGTATGCTGGTGCGCCCTGCCAGGTTGAGCACGCGCCCCGTCTCGCCTACCAATCGCTCCAATTTTGAGGCGGCTTCCACTTCGTCAGGCCCGCCCAGGATGACCACGTTCGCGCCGTGCGACTTGATTAGTCCCTTCGCGACCATGCCGAAACCTTCCACGGGCCAGATGCGCGCCGGGCTGTATGCGCCCGCCCCAGGGTGGATGGCGAGGAGGGGTGTGGCACGTTCTTTGCCGAAGTAGGACAATAGGCTCCGCGTGGCTGCCTTGTCGCTTTCGCCAACCGGTATGCGTGACCTCCAGCCGGACCCGGCGTTAGCACCCAACAAAGCAGCCACGCTGAGCCAATATTCCGCCTCGTGCATAGCGCCGAAACCTTCATCAGAAGCCCGGTGCGTCAGGAAGCGGCCCCTGCCGTTGTCTATGCCCGCTCGTATGCGGCTGCCGGAGGCGAGCGCCAGCACCGCGAATTTTAGTGTGCCCCAGCGGGACGTATAGTGGTGGAATATCGCCATGCCGTCGTAGCGGGAGGCGCGCAGCCGGGCCAGGAACGAAACAGTTTTGGCGATGCCGCGCACATCTAGCAATCCGCGCAGGCTGTCGAAAGCGAACTTGTCGAAGGTGACGATGCGGTCTACGTACGGCGCATCCTTCAGCAAGTCCGCCGAACGGGGCGGCACCAGCAGGTCGATACGGGCAGCGGGGTGGGCGGCGCGCAACGCTTGCAACGCCGGTGTGATCGTGAGCAAGTCGCCCATGTCGGCCAGCTTTACCGCCAGGATGCGCTTATACTGTGGCTGCATAGGGACATTATACAGGCTGAGGACTTGCGACGACGCCGGGGCACTGCGGTGCTCATGGGAATGGTACTCGGCAGGGGTATCAGGGTGGGGTTATTCTCGGTGGGAGAGATTCAATCAAAGGTAAACATGTTATAGGTGTGCAGGGTGACGCCCGTGGATTGATCACGTACAAGTGTCAGAGTGCGAAGGACGACGCCCGTCGATTGATTCCATAAAGGTGCAGAGTATGTAGGGGAACGCCCATCGATTGATCCCCGTATAAGGTACAGAGTGCGAAGGACGACGCCCATCGATTGAAATCGAGGGCTACACAAGGCAAAGTCCCTGCGGGACTGGCTGTGTGCTAAAGAGATTCTATTGGGGCGAGAATGTTGCTTAAGCAGTCCGCACGGCGGACTTTGCAAGGTGTAGCCCTCGATTTCAATCGACGGGCGTCGTCCTTCGCACTCTGTACCTTATACAGGATCATTCCCGGCGGGCCTCGTCCTTCGCACTCAGCACCTTGCACGGGATCAATCGGCTGGCGTCGCCGGGCGAGACTGCCCGCACTCTGATAGTAGTCTAATTCACCCGGCTTATAATATGTATATTGCTCAACAAATGGAAACTACACCCGACGGAGTATTGCCTGAGTAGAAAGGCGTGTGGTAGAATCGGCAGGCGCATGTGAGGCATATGCGCTGTGTAGGAGAGCAGGACCGGATGCGAGCAGAGACCATACTGGTAATCCCCTTTGCCGACGGGATTGGGGATTTCATCAACGCGCAGCCTCTCGTGGCCGCGCTCAAGCGGCGTTTCCCCGAGGCCGCTTTTACGGTGGCAGCCTCCGAACATGGCAACCTGCTCATCAACGACCCGACGGTGGAGGTGCTAAAGCCCTCCGGCTTCAACTACGAGCCGGGCCGCATGGCAATTGCTCTGCGCCCACTGCTGCCGCAGCGCCTCCTCGCCTGGTTCGCCGGGCCTTCCTTCGACCGAGAGCTTGGCCCCTTCGACATGGTCATCAACCTCTTCTACGCCTGGGAGAAGGGAATGGACTTCCGCACCTACTGGACGCCACAGGTGCCCCCCGTGCCAGGCGCGACCCACTCTCTCGACTTCCTGGCGGACGAGATTGAGAAGCAACTAGACATAACCATCACACAGGAGCAGCGCAAGCCCCGCCTGATCGTGCGCCCCTCGGCCAGCCTGTACGCCTCGCGATTCTGGCTGGACAACGAGCTTGACGGGCAGAGGGTGGTGGCCCTGGTGCCATCTACCAACATGGCTATCAAGCGGTGGACGCTCGACGGCTGGCTGAAGCTCGACGCCCATCTGCGGGAGCTGGGACACCGCACGCTCCTCTTCTGCGACCGCCAGTCGAGTTCCGTACAACGGGCTTTCGAAGCGGCGGGTTCTACGGCCATCCCGGTGTACACTTCGCTGGACAACGTGGCGGGGGTTATGTCGCGATGCGACCTGGCGGTAGGCGTGGATACGGGCTTGCTCCACATGGCGGGCGCGCTGGACGTGCCATGGGTGGGTCTGTTCGGCCCCACCAACCCCGAAGTCACCGGCCCCTACAACCGCAGCAAGGGCATCAGCCTGGTCGCGCCCTTTGAGAAACCGGCCTCGTGTGGGGGTTGCTGGAAGCACTTCAAGTACGAAGACGACACCTGCCGCACCCTGCAAGAAGGCTCCTGCATGTCGTACCTGGGGGAGCCTGAAGTGCTGGCCGCCTGCGTGGAGGTGCTCAAGCGCGAGCGCACCACATCCCCGCTGTACTTACCCGCCTACGGCTACCCCGTGCCCGCCGGAACATACGCGGCAAGCGCGTGAAACGGACTATAGCCGATAGGAGACGGAAACGCCAAGACGCAGAGGACGCCAAGGACGCGCCAAGATTATTCGAGTAGTGTGGATGTTGAAGGGGCACGATACAGC
>JALZHI010000149.1 GCA_030913985.1 Chloroflexota bacterium
ACTGAGCGATAAGCAGAGCGGTGGTGCCCTGCGCCGCGTTATGGGCTTCACGGCGCTCATGCTGGCCGTGCTGTTCGTGGTGCACGGCTCACTATCGACCGACCTGCACAGCTACATATGGTACGGGCGCATCTTCGCGATTTACGGCGACAATCCCCTCGTGAGCGTGCCCGCCCACTACGCCTGGTGGGACCGGGCCGAATGGATACAGTGGCTCTACTGGAAGGAGACCCCTTCGGTGTACGGGCCGGTCTGGCTGTGGATTGCTGCCGGAGTGGCTAAGATCGCACACCTTATAGACGGCGACATCGTGACCCATCTCCTGGGTCACAAGCTGGTGGCGAGCGCCGCGCACCTGTGCAATATCGCCTTGGTCTGGAAAGTCGCGGGTCTGACGCTCCACAAGTACGGCATGCCGTTCGTGAGCAAGGGCGGTCCGGCAAAATTGGACTCCGGCACACTCGCGTCCATGCAGGTAGCCGCCACGGTGACCTACGCCTGGAACCCACTCGCGCTGATAGAGTTCGGGGCGAACGGGCACAACGACGTGCTGATGCTCACGTTCGTGCTTGCCGGGTTGTGGCTCCACTTGAAGGGAAAATGGCCCCTGGCCGTGGCCCTGCTCGCAGCCGCCGCGATGGTCAAGCTAATTGCCGTTGTATTGCTGCCGGGCTATTTGTGGCTCCTCTTGCGGCAGGGTAGAACGGAAGGACCTGCGTCCGAGCAGGAGCCGTGGAGAAGCAGCACCATGCGAGTGGTGCAGGCAGTCTCTATTTTCGCTGGCCTTCTCGTGCTCGCATACGTGCCGTTCTGGGAGGGACCCGAAGTGCTGAAACCGATCATTGGCGGCCCGCCCGCCACCCGGATGGTAAATTCTCTCTCTGACGTGCTGAAGAACCAGGGAGCCGAGTTCTTGAGCGTCTTCGCACACAAGCAGCACTGGTCCCCGTACATGTTCTGGGAGCCTGCCGCCATCGCGAACCGCCTCGACTGGCCTCTGCGGTGGGGTCCGCTGATGATCTGCGCTGCCTGGGCCGTCCTGCGTACGTGGGGCGCTCGCACCTTCCCGGATATGGTGAAGGCCTGGGGTTGGGTGCTGTTGGTCTACCTCGTGGTGGGGTCCGTGTGGTACTGGCCCTGGTACGCCTCCTGGTTGCTGGTCCCTGTCGCTCTCCTTGGACCCGGCAGGCTCACGCGTGCTTCGCTCATTCTTACCTTCAGCAGCATGTTGCTCTACGCCATGTTCCCAGTCATGTCGGCACCTTACGAAGACCTGCCGAAATGGTCTGGGTTGGTAATCATGGCCCCTCCGCTGCTCTACCTGCTCGGAGGCTGGGTGCTTGACAGGCTCCGACAGCGCGAGGCCACTCCCGCCCCACAAGGCTCACCCACGCCGGGACTTACTTCCACCCGGTTGCCCGCAGCTGTGCCCGTACCGCTCCGCCCCGAGCCGTGGCTGGCGGCCATGTCCGATTCCGGAGCGTCGCACACGCAGTATCAATCTACCGATGTGGGGCAGGACAGCCGGGAATTGTTCTAACAGCTCCAAAACAAAAAAGGAGGAGGTTGACCATCTCAACCTCCTCCCGATATCTACAGTTACGGTGCTGAACGGCTAGGCGTGGGCCAGCGGCGATTCGGTGCGGCTCTCAAGCGTAAGCATGGGAGCAAGTATACGTTGCGCCGCCATTACGTGGCTGCATGTGCCGTAGCCCGAGTAGAAGGTGCACGAGCAACTCCAGTGATTATTCGACAGCTTGATATGATATGAATCGTGTTCGCCTCGGAAGTCGGCCTCAAGGTTTTGAATCTGTACCCGCTCCGGCTCGTGCTCGTACATCTTGGCCTTCTCTATCTTGCCGATCAAGCTCGAATTCATTTGGATCCTCCATATGTTCTAAGTATCCGGTCGCCTTCACCACGCTAGCATGCACCCGCTACATGACCCACAAAACACAAACACCGGCGCAAGACGCACTTGCAGCCGGTGTTTTTATCCGCACGCACAGGGCAGCAGCCTTACCAGACCACTTGCCCCTGAAGCTAGAATTCTCATAGGTGCAGCCCTCCGTTCTTCCGGAGATTTGCCCCATTATATCCCCGGTCCGCGCTAAAGTCAACCCGATTTCCACCACAATCAGGCTGATATTTCCACCAGAAAAAGTACCGTCTGCCACCTACTACTTCTCCACACGCGCACTGCGCACGGCTCTGTTTGTGATATAATTTTCACATGGAGTTTGCTGCTAGAGTACCGTCACTCGCGGCAAGAGTGCTGCCGGGGCGGCATTTTATTGTCATCCTCTGCGCGGTGCTGTGCGCCACGCTGACCGGTCCTTCATCTTCCACCGGGTCTGCGCACGCCGCGCCCGCAGTTCAGGTCGAATCCCGCGTGCCGATGCTCTTTGGCAGCTCCCCCGACGCACCCGACAGCCAATTGCAGGCAATCGTAGAGGAGACGGTAGGCGAGCTTGCAGGCAACTGGGGCGTGGCCGTCAAGAAGCTGGATACGGGGCAGTACGCGGTGTTCAACGGCGACGTGCAGCAGGTGTCTGCCTCCCTCTACAAGATGTGGGTGCTCAACGAATTGTACCGGCGGGCCAAGGTCGGGCTTATCAACCTGGACGGCACAAGCACGGTCACGGGCTCGGATGCGGCCTATGACGCATCGCTCGGCATCCTGCGCCTCAACGTTGGCTCGACCATCACATTCCGGCAGGCGGCCTACCTTATGATCACGTTGAGCGACAACACTTCATCTGAGTTGCTCGTGCGGAATCTCGGCCCCGACAACATCAACCGCTTCATGCAACAGAATGGCCTCAAGGACTCATTTCTGAATTGGACCGGCACCGGCGACAACCTGACTACACCGATTGACGTTCTGCGGGAGATGGAACTGGTAGCCACCTCGCAGATGGTGGACGCCGAGTCGAGCCGCCAGATGGTTGAAACCATGCTCGACCAGAAGATCATCGACCTCTTCCCCCCAGGTCTCCCTAGCGGGGGCAGGCTGGCGCACAAGACCGGCTCGCTGGGCGGCCTCCTGCACGACGCGGGCATCGTGTACGGACCGAGCGGCCCCTTCGTCCTGGTGGCGATGTCGAGCAATCTCAGCAGCTACGCCACCGCCCGCGAAAACATGCCCCTGCTGCTGCGCCGCGTCTACGACTACTTCAACAACAGGCCCTTCTCCCCCGTCAGGTTCTTCCCTGAGACCGGGCAGTCGGTCGGCCACGATTTCCTCAAGTTCTACAACGTCTACGGCGGTGTGGAGACCTTTGGCTACCCCATAGGCCCGGAGCAGATGGTGAACGGCAGGCTGGTGCAACAATTCGAGCGCGCCCGCATGGAGTGGCACCCGGAGATGGCCGGAGGTTCAGCTCCCGTTGCCGGTGTAGCGCTCGGCCTGCTAGGGCAGGAGCAAGCGCGCAAGCTCAACCTGATGTGGCCCGCGAGCACCGACACCGGCACCGGACGCTACTTCAAAGAGACCGGGCACGGGGTGCAGGGTGGCTTTCTCGAATTCTGGCTCAATCATGGCGGGGAGCGCATCTTCGGTCTGCCCATCTCCCCCGAAGCGCCCATGCTGAACCCTTCCGACGGCGAGACCTACACCACGCAATACTTCCAGCGGGCGCGCTTCGAGTATCACCCTGAACTCCCCGAAGGCCACCGCATCGTACTTGGTGCCCTTGGCAGCGAAGCCGCGACCAAGCCCTAACTTACTCCGGTCCGGCGTACTCCCAGCACAGGGTGCCCTCGCCAGCACGTCCTTCCCATTTCCTAATAATGTGTAGATTTCCGTCTCTAAGCCGCGCAATGGAAGCAACCGGGCGAACCCCTTATGCGTTAACTTTATAGTGCCGCGTATAGCGGAGAGTAACTTGCACTCCGAGCAGGCGCACACTTTCGGGGACATGGTCGCACAGAAGGGATTTAAGCTTTGGCAAAGTCAGTACAGCAAAGTCGGGACACGAAAAAGGGCGTCCGATACGCGGCCGCCGCTTTGCTGGCGGCCCTGGCCGTCGCGCTGCTGTTCGGGGGCGCGAATACCCAGGCCGCAGCGCAGAAGCCACCTCTAGCCCCAGCCGCTCCCCAGGCCCTCGATATGAACTACGGGTTCTTTATGGCGCTTACGGGAAACAACGCCGCCGTAAAGAACATGGGCTTCCAATGGGTGCAATACGGCGTGTACTGGAGCGAAGCCGAGCCGTCTGAGGGTAATTACTTCTGGGGCCACGTGGACAACATCGTAAATAGCTCGCGCGATGCGGGACTGAACGTGCTCATACGCATTAGCCGCACCCCAACTTGGGCGAGGGACCCCGACTGCTCCGGGGTGGACACCTGCCCGCCGGATGACGCTGCCGACCTCGGACGCTTCAGCGCCGCGCTGGCCGCCAGGGTGAGAAGCCTCACGCCGTACAGTGTAGCCTACGAAATCTGGAACGAGCCTAACACGAGCGACGAGTGGGGCGGCGGTGCGATGTGCCCCGAACCCGCGAGGTATACTGGCCTGCTGAAGGCAACCTACCCCGCGATCAAGAACGCCGATCCGTCCGCACAGGTGCTAGCCGGTGCCGTTACGACGGTGGGGCAGCGTGCCAGGCCGGAGGTCTGTGCGATGGACGATCTTACCTTCCTGGAAGAGATGTACAACGCCGGGGCCGGGCCCTACTTCGACATCCTCGCCGTGCATCCCTACGGGTTTGCCGAACCACCGGAAGCGCCGCCCATAGGTGGGGCGAATCGGCTCGTGTTCCGGCGTGCCGAGCGGCATCGCGACATCATGGTGCAGTACGGTGACGCTGCGAAGAAGGTGTGGGCCACCGAGATGGGCTGGGCGGTTAACCCCCATTCCGAGGGCAAGTGCACCGACCGGACCTTCCCCTGGTACTTCGTCCACACCCCCCAACAGCAGGCCGATTACATGGTGCGGGCCTTCCAGTGGTCCCGCTCGTACTGGCCCTGGATGACCGGGATGTTTATCTTCAACTTCGACTTCAACGAGGCTTCCTGGTACACCGAATGCCAGGACTTCAGGTTCCTGTCCGTCAAGGGGCGGGCCGCACAGAGCGCGCTCGCAGCCTTCGTGCGGAACCCCCCACCTACGTACACTCCTGTGGTCGGCACGCCCACTCCTTTGCCCGACCTGCCTCCGCAGATCACAGCGGTACGGTACAGCGCCACCGCGTTCGCCCGCTTTGGCGGCACTCTCACGGTGGAGGTGGACGCTTCCGACTCCGATAGCAGCCCCATTGATACGGTACAGGCAAACGTCACCTTCCCCGGCGGCGCTTACCAGGTGTTCGACTTCCAGCTTGTGTCCGGCAACGGACAGCAGGGCACGTGGCGAGCGACCATACCTATCGAGGCCAATGGCACGGCTTCGGCGCAGCAATACAGTGTCGCGCCCTACGCGATTGAAACGTACCCTAGCAGACGCACGGCTGTTGCTCCGGTGCAGACAATCACCGTGCACGAAACGCGCTTCATTGACGTGCCCGTGAGCTTCTGGGCGTATGAGTTCATCGAGGGTCTGGCCGAACGCGGTGCCATCAGCGGCTACGGCGACGGCACCTTCCGGCCAGGCACCTCCACCACTCGGGCGCAACTCACCAAGATCACCATGCTGGGCTTCGGGTACCCCCTGGTGAACGACAGCCAGGAGAGTTTCGCGGACGTGCCTGCGGGCAGCCCCTTCCATGCCTACGTGGAAACCGCAGCCCGCAGGAGCATAATCGGCGGCTACCCGTGCGGGAGGCCTTCGGAGCCTTGCGATGCTCAGAACCGGCCCTACTTCCGCCCCAACAGCAGCATCACGCGCGGGCAGATTACCAAGATTGTTGTGCTGTCTGCGGGGTGGCAGGAGTTGACCGATCGGCCGCAAACGTTCCACGACGTGGCCCCAGGCTCGCCCTTCTTCGGGTTCGTGGAGTCGGCGGCTGCCCACCAGATAATCGGTGGCTACCCGTGCGGGAGCACAAACGAGCCTTGCGGTTCAGGCAACCGTCCCTACTTCCGCCCGAACGACACCACAACGCGCGCCCAGATTGCCAAGATGGTCTACCTGGCGCTCCAGCAGAGTACAATCGCTACTCCCACGGCGACGGCCACTCTGACCGCCACTGCGACTGCCCCGCCTACCCAGGCCACTCCAGCCATGAAGAGCCAACCTCGACCCTAACCTGCAACAGTTCCAGGCGCGGTCACGACGGGGCGAGCATTATAGCAGGTAGTGTAGGCGGTGCAACTACCTGCTATAATGTGCTCGGAGGTCGTTATGCAGCGCCCCGAGCTTGCCCTTGTACCGGACGCGGAGTCGGAAGGGGCGGCACGCCACAACCTACGCGCACAACCTACCCGCCTCGTAGGACGACACCGGGAACTGGCAAAAGCCTGCGAGCTTTTGAGCAGTCCCGACGTGCGCTTGCTCACTCTGACAGGTCCAGGCGGCGTAGGCAAGACCCGGCTGGCCTCGGAAATCGCCGCGCGGTCGCTTGACCAGTTCTGCGATGGCATCTGCATCGTGGAGCTTGCCGCCCTCACAAGCCGCCCGATGGTAGTCGCAGGGATCGCCGGTGCGCTGGACCTGCGCGAGACCGCCGACGCTCCACTATTCACCACCCTCTGCGAGTACCTTTACGATAAGCAGTTCCTCCTGTTCCTCGACAACTTCGAGCAAGTGCTGCCCGCCGCTACCCTGGTAGCAGATCTCCTCGCCGCCTGCCCTTCGCTCAAGATTCTAGTGACCAGCCGGGAGGTCCTCAGGTTGCGCGGGGAGCATGAAATGACCCTCCCTCCACTGGCGCTACCCGCCCTGCCTAACCAGGCAAAGCTCGACCTGGAGGCCCTGGCGAGCAACGAGGCTATCGCGCTCTTCATTCAACGGGCTTTGGCTGTGCGGCCCAACTTCGTGCTTGACGACAGCAACGCACGCGTGGTGACCGAGATCTGCGTGCGTCTCGACGGCCTCCCCCTTGCCATTGAGCTTGCCACCGCCCGGCTAAAGATACTCTCGCCCCAGGCTCTGCTAGCGCGACTGAAACAGGCCCTGAAAATCCTCACGGGAGGGGCGAACGACCTTCCCGCGCGCCAGCAAACGCTCCATGACACCATAGATTGGAGCTACCGCCTGCTGGACCCAGACGAGCAGTGTTTCTTCCGTACGCTGGCCGTCTTCGCGGGCGGCTGTACCTTGGAGGCCGTAGAGGCTGTGGCCGGCGGCCCCGACCCGGACGATGGGCTGCTCGCCCTGGAGCGGGTGTCGTCGCTGGTCGATAAGAGCCTGCTTCGCCGCGTGGACCAGCACGATGAACCGCGCCTGGTGATGCTCGAGACAATCAGAGAGTACGCGATGGAGCGCCTGGTAGAAGAGGGAGAGGCGGAAGCCACGCACGAACGGCACGCATGCTACTTCGCTGCCTTCGCCGAAGCCGCCGAAAAGGAGTTGCGCGGCCCATCACAGACCGAGTGGCTGAATAAGCTGCAATCGGACCGCGATAACTTGCGCGCGGCCCTGGCGTGGAGCACAGGGGCTGACGGCCAGAAAAGTTATGAGCGGGCAGAGTATGGGCTGCGGATAGCAGGCGCGCTCGCTCAGTTCTGGCAGATATATGGGCCTCTCAGCGAGGGGCGGGAATGGCTGGAAACGGTGCTGAAGGTGCCGGAGGTGCAACGCATAACCGCCGCACGCGCCAAGGGCTACTTTTCGGCGGGGTGGCTAGCACTCTTCCAGGGTGATTACGAGGTGGCCGCCAGGCATTGCGGCGAGAGTCTCACTATCAACCGCCAGCTTGGCGACGACTGGAACGCCACATGGGCGCTGAACGGCCTGGGTAGGGCAATGGAGGCTACGGGAGACCTGGAGCGTGCCACGGCCCTGTACGAAGAAAGCCTGGCTATCCGGCGCACGATGGGTAACCAGTGGGGCGTGGGCGGCTCGCTGAACAACCTGGGGCGCGTCGCCATGCGCCAGCAGGACTACCAGCGTGGGGGACAACTCTTCGAGGAAGGCGTGGCCGTCTTCAGGGAGACGGGCGACAGAGGCAGTATGGCGGCTGTGCAGAACAACCTGGCGCTGGTCTGCATCCGCCGGGGCGAACTGTCGCGCGCAAGGACCTTGCTGGACGAGTGCCTCGCGGTCGAGTTGGAAGTGGACTACAAGTGGGGCATACCCTACTGCCTCATGGCGCTTGCTGAGGTGGCCTCGGCACAACGGCAGCCGCAACGTGCCGCCAGGCTGCTTGCGGCTGCCCACGCGGGAGTGGAGTTGTCGGGGGCGCGGCTATCCCCCGGCGACCAGGAGGACTACGACTGCACGCGAGCAGCGGTAGTAGAGCAACTGGGAGAAACGGCCTTCAACCTGGCCTGGAACGAGGGCCTGGCGCTCTCGCCACGAGAGGCTGCGGACTACCAGGAGCCGGTGCAGCCTACCGCGGGCAAGTCGCGGTACCCGGACGGCCTCACGGGCAGAGAAGTAGAAGTGCTCAAGCTGATAGCCGAGGGGTTGAGCGACCTGGAAGTAGCTTCGCGCCTGCACCTGAGCCGGCATACGGTCAACGCGCACCTGCACTCCATATACGGCAAGCTGAACGTCAACTCCCGCAGCGCCGCCACGCGCTACGCTGTGGAGCAGGGGCTAGTCTGACGTTACCCTTCAGCGAGAATGCTTTGCTTCACAGGACGTGCGTAAAAAGTGCCGTCGGGTTTGACGCGCCGGAGTCGCATAGGCTATCATTCACGAGCGGGCTGCTATTGAGCCTGCACTCGATTCATAGAGAGTACTTCACCTAATATGCACACTACAGCACAGCCCTCCGGCTCCGAAAACGCGCAACGGCCCAGCGCAGCCTCGATACCGCTATTAATACTGAAGACCATGCGCCCCAAGCAGTGGACCAAGAACGTGCTGCTGTTCGCTGGCCTGCTCTTCGCGCTGAAGTTCACCGACGTAAACGCCATCTTGAAGGCGCTGGCCGCATTCGCGCTGTTTTGTCTCTTCTCTTCGTGCGTCTACCTCATCAACGACATCCGCGACCGCGACAAGGACAGCCTGAACCCGCGCACGGCAAAGCGGCCCATCGCCTCCGGTGCCCTGCCTTGGCAAATCGCCGCCGGTGCCGTGGCGGTCATCTTGCCCATCACGTTCATCCTTTCGTTTCTGCTGAACCCCTGGTTCGCCCTCGTGGGTGCCGTCTACATGGCAAAGGACTTCGGCTACTCTTTTGGGCTGAAGCACGTGGTCATACTCGACGTGTTCCTCCTAGCTTCGGGCTTCACGCTGAGGGCCATAGCCGGGGCCCTCGCCATAGACGTGCCCATCTCCGAGTGGCTGTACGTGGTGACCACGCTGGGCGCACTGTTCCTGGCGCTCAACAAGCGCAAGCACGAGATTCTGCTGCTTGGAGAAGGCGCAAGCGGACACCGCAAGGTGCTTGACGACTATTCCCCGGCGCTCATCGAGGAGATGCTGGCCGTGATTACCGCCAGCACGGTGATGTCCTACAGCCTCTATACGTTCACCGCCACCAACCTGCCCAAACCGTTGCAAGAGAACAAGCTGATGATGCTGACTATCCCTTTCGTGCTCTACGGCATCTTCCGCTATCTCTACCTCGTATACCAGAAGAACGAGGGCAGCAGCCCAGAAGAGGTGCTACTGCGCGACAGGCCGCTCCTAATTTGCAGCGTGCTCTGGGCGGTCACCAGCGCCACGCTGCTGTACATTTTCTCCCCCATCAGTGGCATCAACTGGGGTCCATAACAGCATCGAAAAACAGTGTCGTAGATAAGGGCGGTGTGCATAGTACCACCGCCCCCTGCCGCTTTAATGGTATAATTGTAGGCACAGTTCGGCAGCCGTTGAGGCTGGAAGGCTGTGGGTTTTTGCGAGTTTCCATGAGTATTTAGCTTAGATTTTGAGGTGAAAGAATGAGTATCCAACTGAGCGTTGAACCGGTCGCCCGTTTGATAGACGAGTTGAACAAGCTGCCCGGCATCGGCCCGAAAAGCGCCGCCCGCCTGGCCTTTTACCTGCTCAAAAGCCCCAAGGAGCAGACCGAGGCACTGGCCGAGGCCATAACGGAGATGAAGGAGCGCATCGTCTTCTGCTCCGTCTGCTTCAACATCACCGAGCAAGACCCCTGCGGCATCTGCGAAGACAACGGGCGCGACCGCACCAAGATCTGCGTAGTGGAAGAACCACTCGATGTAATCGCCATCGAGCGCACGAACGACTTCAAGGGTCTGTACCACGTGCTGCACGGCGCGCTCAACTATATGGAAGGTGTCACTCCCCAGCAGCTAAAGATTGACGAACTGCTGAAGCGCACCGAGCGCAAGGAAGTCGAGGAAGTAATCCTCGCCACCAACGCCACGACGGAAGGCGACGCCACCGCCATGTACATCAACAGGATGCTCGCAAAGCAGGGCGTTCGCACCACCCGCATCGCACGCGGACTGCCCATGGGCGGCGACCTGGAGTACGCAGACGAGGTGACTTTGAGCCGGGCGCTTGAGGGTCGCAGAGAGATGTAAGCAAATGAAGAAACGGGCCGTAATTCACTAGAAAATCGGCCCGTTTTTTCTTGACACCGAAGGCCGCAGTCCGTATAATGATGGAGGTCGGAGCGATACCGCCAGAACAAAAGACAAGAGGAGCCAGCGAAGTAGACTGATCCATAAAGGCTGACGAATAATCAGTTCCTGGTACGTTTCTTCGCCGGTGTGACCACCGGTTTTTTGTTGGAAATGCGGGAGCGAAGATGGCTCAAAGGTCGCGAAAGTGGCCGGCGGAAATCTTCAGAAAAGTGCCAAAAACATTTGACAAAGCCCCTCGCATTTCGTATAATAATAAAGCGCCCAGGGAAAACCTGGAACGCGAAGAACCTTAACAACTGAAGAGTGGTGAGCAAATAAATAAACTTGTCAGTTCTTCCAAAGATGTACTTGAAGTAAGCGATAGAAAGCTTACTAGGAGTTCTTGTTTGGAGAGTTTGATCCTGGCTCAGGACAAACGCTGGCGGCGTGCTTAATACATGCAAGTCGAACGGTCTCACTTCGGTGAGATAGTGGCGGACGGGTGAGTAACACGTAGGTAACCTGCCCTATTGTGGGGAATAACAGCTCGAAAGAGTTGCTAATACCGCATAAGCTCTTACACGTGGGTGTGAGAGGAAACCTTCGCAAGAGGGGCGATAGGAGGGGCCTGCGGCGGATTAGCTAGATGGTGGGGTAAAGGCCTACCATGGCGACGATCCGTAGCTGGTCTGAGAGGACGGCCAGCCACACTGGGACTGAGACACGGCCCAGACTCCTACGGGAGGCAGCAGTAAGGAATATTCCACAATGGGCGAAAGCCTGATGGAGCGACGCCGCGTGCGGGACGAAGCCTTTCGGGGTGTAAACCGCTTTTAGAAGGGATGACACGAGGCTTCGGCCTCTACGACAGTACCTTCTGAATAAGCATCGGCTAACTACGTGCCAGCAGCCGCGGTAATACGTAGGATGCAAGCGTTGTCCGGATTTACTGGGCGTAAAGCGCGCGCAGGCGGCAGGTTAAGTAAGGTGTGAAATCTCCCTGCTCAACGGGGAGGGTGCACTTTAGACTGACCAGCTAGAGGGCGGTAGAGGGTGGTGGAATTGCTGGTGTAGCGGTGAAATGCGTAGAGATCAGCAGGAACACCCGTGGCGAAGGCGGCCACCTGGGCCGTACCTGACGCTGAGGCGCGAAGGCTAGGGGAGCGAACGGGATTAGATACCCCGGTAGTCCTAGCAGTAAACGATGTCCACTAGGTGTGGGGGGTAGTTGACCCCTTCCGTGCCGAAGCCAACGCATTAAGTGGACCGCCTGGGGAGTACGGTCGCAAGACTAAAACTCAAAGGAATTGACGGGGACCCGCACAAGCAGCGGAGCGTGTGGTTTAATTCGATGCAACGCGAAGAACCTTACCTGGGCTTGACATGCATTCGCAACACCCTGAAAGGGGTGCCTCCTTCGGGACGGGTGCACAGATGCTGCATGGCTGTCGTCAGCTCGTGTCGTGAGATGTTGGGTTAAGTCCCGCAACGAGCGCAACCCCTGTATCTAGTTGCATATCTAGATAGACTGCCGGAGACAAACCGGAGGAAGGTGGGGATGACGTCAAGTCAGCATGGCTCTTACGTCCAGGGCTACACACACGCTACAATGGGCAGTACAGTGAGATGCCACACCGCGAGGTGGAGCAGATCTCCAAAGCTGTCCTCAGTTCAGATTGCACTCTGCAACCCGAGTGCATGAAGTCGGAGTTGCTAGTAACCGCGTGTCAGCATAGCGCGGTGAATATGTTCCCGGGTCTTGTACACACCGCCCGTCACGTCATGGGAGCTGGCAACACCTGAAGTCCGTGAGCTAACCTTTCTTCGGAAAGGGGGCAGCGGCCGAGGGTGGGGCTGGTGACTGGGACGAAGTCGTAACAAGGTAGCCGTAGCGGAAGCTGCGGCTGGATCACCTCCTTTCTAGGGAGTTCTACTCGTTCTTTACTCGGTTCGCTGAGTATACGAGTGATCCCAGGTCAAC
>JALZHI010000150.1:0-5742 GCA_030913985.1 Chloroflexota bacterium
TTCAGACCTGCTCTTACCACGTAGTAGCTTTGTCCACAGTACGGACAAGTGCTCTTAGTCTCTATTTCTTCTGCCATACCGTTATTCTACTGCTTCTACTGCATATCTGCCCTTTTCCTCACTCCCCGGTAGGAGAACCTGTAGTACCTGGGGAGGACGATTCTCCCTCCTCCGGCTCGTCTACAGGCGGACCCTGCGGGGGCGTGGCGTCGGGAGGCAGCGTGCTTGCTGGGACGATTACGGGCGACGGCGTACCACTGCTGGGGCTGGCGGTGACCTCGGCCTGGGCCGTGCCGGTCGCGTTGGCAGAGGCTTCGGTCTGCTTGCGGCCCGGTATGGTCAGCACCTGGCCCACCTGCAAGGCGTTGGGATCCGCGATGCTGTTGGCCCTCACAATATCGTCCACGGTCAGCCCGAACATGTCCGCGATACCGGAGAGCGTGTCGCCCGCCTTCACCACGTAGGTAACGGGCGCGGCGGTGGGCTGGGCCTCGGGCGTGGTGGTCGGAGTTGGCACCGGGGTGAGCAACAGCCGCACGTCGTCGGTGGGGCCAGTCGTGCCGGCGTTCTGGCACCCGGCCGCGCCCACGAGCAGCGCAGTTACGAAAGCCACGCGGAGGGTGCGCGTGGCTCTATCTGTAACTCCCATGTGTGCGGTATGTGGCGGCATCTTGCTAGCGTTTCTTGTTGATACCTGTATTGGGCATCTCCGGCACCTGCTGCGCGTCCGTGCCCACGGCGGTAGGGGCCGCGTCTACAGGGTTGGCCGGGCCACCCTGCCCACCCTGACCGGCAGGCGTTTCGGCGGGCTGCTGGGGCTGCGGCTGGGCTTCAGGCGGTGATGGGGCCTGTCCGCCCGCGTCGAACGGCAAATAAAGCACCTGGTCCGGGTAGATCAGATCGTCTACCACATTATTTACACTAACCAGGGCATTTACGTCCACCCCAAGCCTCTGCGCGATGTCCGACAGCGTGTCGCCCGGCTGCACCACGTAGAACGGCGTGGAAGCCTCCCCCGTTATCACCCCGCCCTGCGCTTCCAGGGGTGTATATTCTACCTGGGGCGCTGCCGGTGCGCTGTCGGGAGGTGTGCCGGAAGAAACAACCACTGTGGGCTGAACGGGCTGCGTCGGCAGCATAGGCAGAAGCGGCACAGAGGTAGGTGTGGGCGCGGCACTCTGGCCGGGCACGTCAGCCGGGTTGCTGTCACCCGGCACGGCGATATTGGGGACCGTCTGCCCCTGGTCCGATTGAGGGGCCACGCTCAGGGAGTCGGGTGGGACATTCGCGTTCGCCTGCTGGGAGTCCTGGCCGCTCTGCAAGCTCGCGGGTTGCTGTGTGTCACCCCCGAAGCGCGTCGATAGGCCGCCCAGCCCGAACATCGTGATAGCCACGATAGCCGCGAGCGCCACGAAGTAGACCATGCACCCCTTGGCACAGCTATTCCCCAACGCGCCTTTCACAGGCGAACACTCCCCATTCTAGCTTCACTCTTACACATCCTGCCCCAACTATAGCACGATTGTCCTATTAAGAACGCGGTTTCCACATAGACGACGGACGATGGACGATAGACGATAGCGACTTACTCGGAACTCGGAACTCGGAACTGGGAACTGTTATAATCAGGCACGAGATGTACGCACGCGGGAGGTAGGGGTTTGGCTCACGGTCGGGGGTTGTTTATCGTGCTTGAGGGGCCGGATGGCGCGGGCATCAGCACGCAGACGGCGTTGTTGCAGGCGGGGCTTGCCGCGCGGGGCTACCGGGCGTTTGCTACCAAGGAGCCGTCCACGGGGCCAATCGGGGCGGTGCTGCGCCAGGCGTTGAGCCACAGGCTGGTCTACCCACCCGCCGAGCCTATCACTGACGATGTGATGGCCCTGCTCTACGCCGCCGACCGCCTCGACCACATACGGGCCGACATTCTGCCCCGCATCGAGAAGGGGGTCCACGTCGTGTGCGACCGCTACCGACTCTCCTCGTACGCTTACCAGGGGCTGACGGCGGGGCAGGAGTGGGTGCGCGAGCTAAACAGCCGCTCCATCGCTCCCGACCTGACCTTCTTCATCGACGTACCCCCCGAAGTGAGCCAGAGCCGCATCCACACCAGGGGCGGCCACATTGAGCTATACGAGACCGACGAGCGCCTGCGCCCTATCTACAGCAACTACCTCCGGCTGATTAACGAGGCCAAGCAGGCGGGCGAACAGATTGTCGTCATTGACGGCACGCCAGCCCCAGATGCCGTCGCGGGTGCTATCCTGGAGCGCGCGGTCGCGGTGATACAGGGCGTGACAAGCGTCGGATGAAGCAACATGGTGCCAAGCCGACGCCCGACGTATGGAAGCGAATAAGACGCAACGTACGAAGGCCGACGCCCGACGGTTGCGTTGGTAGCATGGTGCCAAGCTGACGCCCAGCGATTGATACGATTGGTACAGTAGAAGGAACAGAGTAACAAGGCCGACGCCCGGCGATTGAAATCGCGGGCTACACAAGATGAAGTCTGCCCTTCGGCAGACTGGTTCAACGTAGACAATCTTATAGCACCTAAATAGATGTATCAGTCCCCGAAGGGGACTTTGCAATGTGTAGCCCGCGATTTCAATCGCCGGGCGTGGTCCTTCGTACGCTGCGTCATATTCGCTTCCATACGCCGGACATCGGCTTGGCACCATGCTACCAACGCAATCACTGGGCGTCGGCTGGTCACCGTGCTACCAACGCAACTGCTCGACCTAGCCTCGTCACCATGCAGCCAACATAACTGCTGTCCTCGGCATTTACATACCAGCGGTTACACACGAACTTATAACCAGGAGCACCCATGCAAGACAAACCGCGCTACACCTTCCACTACACACCCGCGGACTACTTCTACGGCCTGGACCCCGCTGCCGATTACCTGCCGCCGGAGTTCGAGGCAGAAGGTTTCATCCACTGCACCGACGGAGCGGAAAACGTAGCCAAAGTAGCCACCCGCTACTTCCGCTACGACGAGCGCCGCTTCCTCGCACTCTACATAGACAAGACGCTGGTCGCCAGCCCTATCCAGTACGAAGACCCCGAAGAGATATACCCGCACATATATGGGCCACTACAGCGCGTGGCGATAGTGCGCGTGCTCAACGCCTGGCGCGACCAGGATGGGTTCTTCCTGCCGATGCCTGACATGTAAAGCGCCAGCAGAGACTATCTGGCCTCCAGCAAGTACCGCTGTAACCATATATCCTGCGCCTCTATAGGTGGTGACTCGGCACGTAACCCTGGCACGCCGCGGCTCCACTCGCCTAAGAAGACCGCGGGGTCTCTCGTCATGAGGCCGAAGCCGGTGACGCCCCTCTCTTGCATTTGGCGCGCCCATTCTCCCAGGCGCTCGTCACCCTCCGCCAGCATAATGGGCCTTGTATAGAAAACCGGCGCGAGATTGAGGGGCAGCCACCACACGTCGGTCACAATTGGCTCTCTGCCCGGCAGCGAACCAGCAAGCGTCTGCCAGGCCACCACCTGCGTGCGCTCGGTGAAAGTGGCGGCGTAGCCTCTGACGCTCAATAGCACACCCAGTAACACAAGGGCGCTGGTTGCCAGCACCGACGCGGCCCTGTAGGGTCTCTCACCTCTGCCGCGATGGGCCTCCACGATGCGCGTAATTACCAGCAACGCTAACACTACCAGCGCAGGGTATGCAGGCAGCAAGTAACGCTGGCCCCACTCGTGCCTGCTGATAGGTCCGAGACCGCTCAATACGCTGATGATAAGGGCGTGCAGCCCCACGTAGAGCAGCGTCACGGTTTGCAGCCAGCTTTGCGGCGTCATGGGTGGATGGCTTTCCGGTCTCGACTGGCGTGACTCACTGCTCGCGGGCCACAGCGCCAGGGCTACGAACGGGCTGGCAAGCAGGAAGCCGTGCAGGTTGTAGTACAGCTCACCCGAAAGCAGGGCGAACAGCGAGGGCACAGCCAATAAGAGTAGCCCCAGCCCCAGCACGAGCAGTCGCCACCTGCCCCTGGCACCCCGAACGCGCAACAACCTAGCTAATCCCGGCAGGGCACACAACGCCAGCCCCAGCAGCCCCACCATCTCGGCCCAGAATGGGAAGCGCGGCGACGAAGGGAACCACTGCGGCCCGAACAGGAAATCGGGCACCACGCGCAGGCCCGCTGAAGCTATGTAACG
Source organism: Chloroflexota bacterium (assembly GCA_030913985.1). Classification (GTDB taxonomy): domain Bacteria; phylum Chloroflexota; class Chloroflexia; order QHBQ01; family JADMIH01; genus JADMIH01. The sequence goes on from JALZHI010000150.1 coordinate 4,180, forward strand.
CACGGCCGGTAGCTCGATGCCACCCGATGCGGAGCCGCCGTCGCTGCCCTGGAAGTACCAGATGGCGTGCAAGGGCAATATAGTGCCCTCGGTGATCGCGTAGAAGGCCCATAACGGCACCAGCGACACCGCGAACGCTCCCACCCAGTGCCACAACGCCCGCCTCCACGTCCCGCCGCGCCAGGCCATGTATGCGTATACCAACGCCGTCACCAGAGCCAGCACGTAAAGCTCGGAGCGGAAGTAAATAGCGACGGCTAAGAACGCCGCGTTCAGCCACAGGGCGCGCGAAGCAGGCTGCTCCGAGCGCACCGCCACTAAGCCTGAAAGCAGGCTGAGCGTCACCAGCAAAGCGGCCAGCGTGTGCTCGAAGAACAGCAGCGAGTAGATTGAGATAGGAGTCGCCAGTCCGAGCAGTGGGATGGCGGCCCAGGCCAGCCGGGGAGCGACCCCCGCCTTCAGCGCCAGCCTGTACGCAGCCCAGAGGGTGCCCAGGCCCATGAGCAGCGGCACCACGTACAGCCCCCAGAAGCCCATAACCTTCCAGGGTATGCGCGTTAGCAGCCCCAGGAAGATAGGCCATTGCAGGTAAATGCGCCCCCCGTCTATGTAGTGCTGGCGGTCGCGGAAAGGCACGAAACGCAGTTCCGGGTCGAGAGAACGGGCGGGGTAATTGACCGACCAGTCGAGGCCGGTGGGAGCGAGCCGCAGGTTGCGCACCTGCAAGTACTTGGCCCCGGCATCGTGCTGCGTCAGCCCCTCCGGCGGCATAGCAACCAGAGCGGCGAGGTAAAGCGCGGCGACGAGCAGGACAGAGAGGAAGGCGGGGCGGGGGTTCTGAAACGTGAAACGTGAAACGTGATGTGGCTTGCTCAAGAGGGTACGTGAATACAACGTCTTTGGAATAGCAGGACCATCTCCCCCTTTGTCATTCTTCGCTTCGCTCAGAATCTCGTCCTCCACGAAGGTATAACACCTTTCCTGACGTAAGTGCTTACTAGAGGCTATCTTATAAATAGTATGATCAGGTAGAGGCGACAGAGTCGGCCCCTGTCATTTCGAACGCAGTGAGAAATCTCGTCCCTCACCTCCCAAGTACCACCTTTCCTTCAGTCACTTTGCACCGTAAGAAAGAGGAAACATTCCGCTAAGGGACGAGATTTCTCACTCCGTTCGAAATGACAGAGTGGGACTTGGGTGCTTTTCTCGGAGTTCAGATTTATTAAACAGCTTCTAATAGCAAGGAGCTACCATGTGCTGAGGGACGAGATTCTTCGCTTCGCTCAGAATGACAAGGTGGGAGTTGGTCCTGTCAAGCCAACAGCCTAATATTCACGAACCCAGTAACACAAACCGCATCACGTTTCACGTTTCAGAACCCGCCAGCACAAACCCCTTCAAGTCCTCGAACGCACGCTCAGCGCTGGGCCAGCGGACGGTGTACTTGCTTTCGCGGCCCCTGCCCCCGACTTCGAGGCGGATGAGGCCGGAGCCGCGTAGCTCGCGGATGTGGTGCGACACCGTGGGCAGGCTCAACTTCACCTCCTGCGCGAGGGACTGTAG
>JALZHI010000150.1:5752-12562 GCA_030913985.1 Chloroflexota bacterium
GGACTGTAGCGACCTCGGTTCGGCGGCGATGAGCCGCAGCAAGCGCAGGCGGGTGGGATCGGCCAGCGCGCGCAGCACCAGCAGGGCGTCTTCCGGCACCGACTCGCCCGGCACGACCCTGTGTCCCGGCGGGTGCGCGCCCCACACCACCAGCAACTCGCGCTCCGAAATCTCGGCTCTCACCACGTAAGGGTGCAGCCACACCGACGGCACCAGGACCAGGCGGTCTAGCTCAATGTCGGCGCTCAACGTGAAGCCGTTGGACAGGCGCTCCAGCAGGTCGGGCACGGTAGTGTTTCTGGCGAGGGCTTTGGCGTCGGATAGCATCCGCTCCAGGATGGGCTGCAATCGTCGCTCTTCGTCGGCAAAAAAAACCGCCTGGTACTCGCGCATGACGGTCAGCCAGCGTGCTTTGGTGGCCTCCGGGTGCTCCATGTCATCGAACAGCCGCCGCACGTCCGCCACCGACGGGGTAGCACCTATGGCCGAGCGAGCCACGCCCCGGCGGTACTCCTCCACGTCAGCGTCGGACATCCCCTTGCCCGCCAGCGCCCGGTCGCGCAACTCCGAAGGGATGTGAGAGAACTTCGTGGCGCTGTAAATCCGTTGCATGAACTCGGGGCTGGGTATCGCCTCCACGTAATCGAGGAACCGCTCGACGGTCTTGGGCGCTTCCACCTCCAGCACCAGGTGCACGGGCATGTAGGCGATCACCGAGAAGGGCGGGTTGAAGAAGTCCTTGAGGTCGCGTTGGCCGTTGGGCGACAGACGCTTGCGCACGCCGGCGGCCCAGGGCGCGGGTATGCCGTAGTCCTTGGGCAGGAAGATGGCGCGCAGGCTGAGCAGCAGCTCGTAGGCGGTGCCCACATCCCAGTCGAGCACTTCAGCGAGGGGATCGATGCGGCCCGTAGGCGCGGCGTCTGTAGTCATGTGTCCTTTCTATGGGAACGTCACAAAGCGGCACGACCCAAACCCGCAAGCGCACTGCGCCCGCACAGCAAACCCGTACCGCCCACGGATTGTGCTAGATTATAGCGTCATGCTCTCCTGATAGCAAGCGTCGTTTGTCAAGACTATTGGCTTCTACATGATTGTTCGTATCGGGAGGTTATGTTATACTCGACTAAGGGTATTAGCTATCGCTTACCAGGAGGTCACTATGTCTTCCGGCGGGTCTTCTTTGGCAACACAAGGACCGGTCCTGCGCCTCACCCAAACTTCCGAACAGGATGGCAGCCATCGTGTAGAACTAGCCCTTGATGCGCCAGGCCAGCCCCGCAATACTGCCACTTCACGATTCCCCTTTGAATTGACCGAGCAAGAACGAGAGGACCTGCGCTGGTATTTAGAGGACTATCTCGAACACCCAGTTGATCCGGCTCCTAAGATTGCCAAACGCGTGGAGCAGTGGATTGAGGCTAAAGGGGAGGAGCTATTCAACAAGCTCTTTCAAGCAAATGATGATAGCCGTTTCCTCTGGGCTTCTATCCGCCAGCGCCTGCCCGAAACGCGAATTGAAGTGTCATCAGGCGTCCATGAAGCGGCAGCTATACCCTGGGAGCTATTGCGGGATCCACGCATCAAGACTCTTCTCGCCTTACGTTCTGGAGCTTTCGTTCGTACTTACTCTAATCCTGTTCTTCCACCACAGCTACCCGCCTCCACCGCTGGTCCAATTCGCATCTTGCTGGTGATATGCCGCCCCGGCAAGGGTCAAGATGTGCCCTTCCGTTCAGTTGCCAGTCGAATTGTCAAGAGCCTGACGGAAGAAGCCCGTGCTCAATATACCCTCGATGTCCTGCGCCCTCCCACTTATGAGCACTTAAGGCAAACACTCCGTCGTGCTCGTGATGCTGGCGAACCCTACCACGTGGTGCATTTTGACGGGCATGGAGCATTCCTGGACGTGCCCCAACTGTTCAAGAACTGGCAAGAAACAACGCAAGAAGAACAGGAAATGCTGAAGCGAACCCTGGATGAACTTGGACTTGGAGGCTTTGACCCCCTGAGGTTCTCACCCGAACTCGTATACCCACGTCGGCCCAGGGAAGGCCAGAGAGGCTATCTTCTATTCGAGAACCCACAGAGCATATATAACATCCGCTTGGTGGACGGTCCCGAAATGGGAGCATTGCTCACTGAGACGCAGGTGCCTGTGCTGGTGTTGAACGCTTGTCGCTCGGCACACGCTGAGGCACCTACTACCCCCAAGCAGGTGAGTGAGGGTGCAGATCAAGCGGCTAATCTAGCAGACGACCACGCCAGGGTGCGCGCCTATGGCTCGTTCGCCCAGGAGGTAGCGGACGCGGGAGTGGCAGGCGTGGTGGCTATGCGCTACAACGTCTACGTGGTCACGGCCGCACAGTTCGTAGCCGATCTTTACACCTCGCTCATACGCGGCTACACGCTGGGTGAGGCGGTGCGAACAGGACGTAGCCAACTCCACGACAATCCAGTTCGTGAGATTGCCTACGCCCCTATACCCTTGCAGGACTGGTCCGTGCCAGTGATATACGAAGCTGCTCCTATCGCGCTCTTCCCGAAGCGGCAAGGTGAGGGCGACATCAAGATCGACATAAGAGAGGTAGGAGGTACACCTTCCAGAGGCGATCTAGACCCTCAACTTCCGAAGCGACCTGACGCTGGCTTCTACGGCCGCGATGAGAGCCTTCTGGCCCTGGATCGAGCCTTCGACAATCACCATGTGGTCTTGCTGCACGCTTATGCAGGGAGTGGCAAGACCACAACGGCCGCCGAGTTCGCCAGGTGGTACTCGCTTACTGGTGGTGTACGCGGCCCTGTGCTCTTCACCTCCTTCGAACAACCCTTCTCACTAGCAAGGACCCTTGACACCTTTGGCCGTGTGTTCGGCCCTACTCTAGAGAGGTCGAACATTCCGTGGCTGGCTTTGGATAATGGTCAGCGGCGTGAAGTGGCACTTAGTGTCATGAACCAGGTGCCTATCTTCTGGATATGGGATAACGTAGAGCCAGTAGCAGGCTTCCCCGCTGGCACTCCGTCAATATTGAGTACGGAACAGCAGCAAGAGCTTGTGGACTTTCTGCGGGATGCCCATAGCACCCAGGCAAAGTTCCTGATCACCTCGCGGCGTGACGAGCAGGTATGGCTAGGTAACCTCCCCGTTCGCGTGAGGATACCTCCAATGCCGATGCTTGAGCGACTGGAACTGGCGAAAGCTTTAGCCTCTAAGTACGGAAGCCGTCTGGCTGATGTGGAGAACTGGCGTCCCCTCCTGCGCTACACACAGGGTAATCCCCTGACCATCACCATAGTAGTGGGCCAGGCTCTGCGTGATGGCTTGAGTACGAAAGCACAGATAGAGGCCTACCTGGCAAGATTGCAGGCAGGGGAGTCGGCATTCGAGGAAGAAGAGAGCGAGGGACGCACCAAGAGCCTTGGTGCATCGCTTAGTTATGGCTTCTACCACGCCTTCTCTGATGAAGAGCGCGCGCAACTGGCGCTGCTTCACCTCTTCCAAGGCTTCATATATGTGGAAGTGTTGCGCGTGATGGGTGATGCTGAAAAGGCATGGAGTGTTCCCACAGTGCGTGGACTTACTCGCGAAGTTGGAATTGACCTACTGGATCGCGCCGCTGAAGTGGGTCTGCTCACCGTCTTGGGTGGAGGTTATTATGCTATCCACCCCGCCCTCCCTTGGTACTTCAAGAGTCTGTTTGATCATTACTATGGTGACGACCCCTCGCTCCCCACTCGAGCATTCTCAGAAGCCATGGGTAGATTGGCGGATTTTTATCATAATCAGTATTCAACGGGAAACACAGACGTATTTCGGGCTGTGAGTTACGAGGAAGGTAACATTTTATATACTCGTGAACTAGCACGTATCAATGGTTGGTGGGGCTTGGTCATTAGCGCTATGCAAGGATTGGATGTACTGTATCGCTACACGGGCCGCAATGCTGAGTGGAAGCGACTTGTGGATGAGATAGTTCCTGACTTTGTTGACCCCACTACAGGCGGCCCTCTAGCAGGGCGTGAGAAGGATTGGAATTTCTTCAGCATGTATCACGTAGGCGTTGCTGTTGATTCTCGCCAGTGGGCAGAAGCCGAGCGTCTACAAGGAATCAATGTAGAATGGAACCGCAAGCTTGCCACACCATTGCTTGAGATGCCGCCCGGAGTTCTAGATGCTACACAGCGCAATACGATCCGTACATTAGCGGCCAGCTTGATACAGTTAGGCATAGTTTTGCTGCATCAGGGGAAGTCTGAGTGTGTGCATGCATTGGAAGAAGGCTACAATTTGGAAATCCACATTGATGATCATGCAGGCGCAGGCGTCGCGGCTCACAACCTAAGTAGAGCCTACAAGGATGTTCCTGGCATACGTGATCTAGACCAAGCCGAGCTTTGGAGTAACCGCAGTTTACAACTTCACGATGAACGCGATACTTATTCTCGTGGTGCGTCCTATGGGTCGCTAGGGATAATAAACTACGAACGTTTTGTAGAAGCAAGAAAGGCCAGGCGGCCTAATGAAGAATTGTTACTCTACCTCAATGTTGCCTTGCAATATAATATGCAAACACTTGCCGTACTTCCTCCTTGGGCAATAGAGGGTATTGCAGTAGCGCATAATGGACTTGGCAATATCTACGAGGCGGTCAATGATCTCAATAAGGCCTTAATGCACTGGCGCGAGGCGATTCAGTATAAAGAGGCCAGTGGGAATATCTACGATGTAGCCAATATACAAGAAAACGTCACGGTAGCCCTTGCAAGAAGGGGCCGCTTCGAAGAGGCGCTGGTTTATGGGCAGGCTATGTTGCGGAATTTTCAGAACTTAGGCCCAGGTGCCATAGATTATGTACGCAAAGCTCAGAGATTGATCGCTGAAATTGAAAGACTGATGGCTGCGGACACTCCAAACCCCACTGAATAACATCACTGTAAACTATAACTTTCAGCGAAGCTGATCCGCTCCGCAATAGAGGGGTGGCTGTGGAAGAGGACTCGCACCCAGCGCGGCGGCTCGGCTTCGGCGAGGTTCTGCCCCGCCAGCTTGAGCATCACCGACCGGAAGGCCTGGGGTTTGCGGGTGGTCTCGATGGCGTAGCGGTCGGCGGCGCGCTCCATCTGGCGGGTGAGGAAGTTGCCAAGCGGCATAGCCACCATGCCGACGACCGTCATGGCTACCATGAAGAGGGGCAGCGCGGCCACGTCGGCTACGCCCCGGAAGCCGAACGCGGGCACTCCCCAGTTCAGCAGCATAGCAGCAGCGCCCATGCTGGCAAGCAGTATGACCGCCTCGGCAGCCAGCCCCCTCGGCAGGTCGTTGTGGACGTGGTGGGCCAGTTCGTGGGCCAGCACCGTCTCTATCTCGTCGTAGGTGTAGTTGCTCAGGAGGGTATCGCCCAGGATGATGCGGCGGGTGCTGCCCAGGCCGGTGAGCATAGCGTTGGCGGCTGTCGTGCGGCTGCTCATGTCCATGACGTACACGCCCCGCACCTTCGCGCCCGCGTCATGAGCCAGGCGGGTCAATCGCGCCACCAGTTCGGCGTCCTCCAACGGGCGGAACTTGTAGAAGAGGGGCATCAACAGCACCGGCGCTAGCTGTGTCATAGCCACCATGAAGAGCCAGGCAAGTCCTGCCATGACCAGCCACCACCAATCGGGCAGCGTCCGCAACAGCCAGTAGAGCACTTCCATCGCGCCCAGCCCCAGCGCCGCCCCAATCGCAAGCTCTTTGACCGTGTCGCTGACCCAGCCGCCGAGGCTTTGCGTGGAGATGCCATAGCGGTGAGGCAGCACGTAGCCGGAGTAGAAATCGAGGGGCAGCGAAACCAGGGTGTAGCCCACACCCAGCGCCACTGTGTAGAGGGCCACCACCAGCCACGGGTCGGCTGAGATGCTTCCCGCCCAGTCCCTTACAGCCGCCGACCAACCGAGGAAGAGCAGGGCAAGCACCAGCAGGAGGGCCAGCCCAAGCTCAACAAAAAAGAGCCGCCTCTTGATGCCCGCGTACTCTTTGGCAGTGCGCTGGCGTTCCGGGTCAAGCTCTGTGGTCAGGTTATCGCCTGGTATGGTTTGCGGTTGGTCGTGGTCGCTCATGTGTGATGAGCTAGTCCTCTCCCCTCCAGCTTGCCACCCAGCCACGTTGCACGATATAAGGGTCGGAGGTGTCGCCTTCGCTTTCCGCGCCGGTGCCGGGCACCAGGGCTATTGCTTCGCGAGAGAACCAGTCGATGCGCCCTGAGACTTCCTCCCCACTCTCAAGAGTGAGAAGTACCCGGCTTTCCTTGCCCTGGTGCTCCTCAAGGAACCCCGTGAGCAGCTTGCGGTAGCTGTCCCGGCGGCTGGTAAGGTCTTCCAGGGGCACGCCAAAATAGTCCGCTAGCCTGGAGAGTGTCTCGTCGTCCTCTCCCACGCGGCGGTGCTTCACCTCTATCAGGTGCACCTCGGAGGCAGGCACGCCGCTCGCTTCGGCAATCTCCCAGGGGGTCACCCCACCCTTCACCGCCCGCAGGTACTTTATGTAGTCGCTGAGGCTCATGCTTAGACCCCCCGGTCCTCGCCCGCGTTGGCTTCTTCGGGGACTCCAGGCTCACTCGCGCCGTCGGGGGCCGCCGCCGTAGCCGTCGCGCTCGCGGACTCGGCTGCCTCGCTCGTGGCTGGCACCAGCAGCGTATCGTTGCCCAGGTTGGTAGTCACGAAGTTGCCCGACGTAGCGGCTGTCGTCTCGCCCTGCCCGGTGCGCCGGTAGTAAGCAATCGCCAGCTTGCGCAGCACCATCTCGTCCTCGCTGCCGTCAGGCCTGATGGTGATGGT
>JALZHI010000151.1 GCA_030913985.1 Chloroflexota bacterium
GAGTGGCCCAGTCCACTAGCCGCTGTAAACCATTCTTGGTCTCCGCGTAACCTCCGCGCCCTCTGCGTCTCTGCGGTGAGCCGTTGCTACCGCCCCTTGCGAGTCTATTGAAACAGAATTGTCACGCAGGCCCACCAACGTGAAGAGGGCCAGGGCCGCGCCCCACTGGATGCCCATGTTGAGGGCGTGGAGGTTCTCGAAGAAGCTGTGCCCCGCCAACGTGACCGCCACGCCAAGCGCCCCTATGCTGACGGCTTCCCCGAACGAGTCGCCCGCCTGCCTGCACCGCCGGACTGCGCGCACGCCCACTACCAGGATTGCAACCAACATTACTACGTAGAAGGTGAAGCCTATCAAGCCGGTCTCACCGAGCATGTGCAGGTAGTAGTTGTGGGCGTGGCCGCGGCTATAGGGCCAGCCCTGCACGCCAAACGTGTTGAACACCGCGTTGAAGTTGCCGATGCCCGCGCCCGTCCAGGGGTTCGAGAGGAACATGTTGCCCGCCACGTGCCAGTGTACCATCCGCTCCACCAGGGCGTAGTTGTCGGCGTTGGGCGTGATGCCGCGCGGGTCGAAGATGGCTATCTGGGTGAAAAGCTGCCCGAAGCGGGTGCTGATCGCCTCCGGGAGCGCCCCAAGCACCGCCAGCACCACGGTCACGGCCACCGCCGCCAGCATCAGCGACAGGGCGGGTGCCGCCCGCCTGCCCAACGCTACTATCATAGCCACCAGGCCGAACACCAGGCCGATCCAAGCGCCCCTGGAGAGGGTGGTTACCAACGTCCAGAAGAGCACCAGGGTCACGAACGTGAGGAGGAGCGGCAGGCGCAGACGCTTGAAGGTAAGCAGGTTAGGCCTATCGAGCACGTGGGTGCGGCTGCGCTCGCCAAACCACCTACCCCACTGGTGCACGGCCAGGGCCAGGGCCAGCGGCAGGCTCATGTTGAGGTAGCCCGCGAAGGAGTTAGGCATACCGATGGTGCCGTAGGCGCGGGTGAGGCCGCCCTCCACGTTGAAGCTCGCAGGCCCGATGCCGACATACGCCTGCACCAGCCCCAGCAACGCCTCCGACATACCGGCGACCAGCATCACCACTATCAGACCCACCATCTCGCGGCGAGTCTGCACCGCGTTGACCAGGATGATGTAGGAGAAGGCGGCCACGACCCAGCGCGAGATCTCGGCCAGGCTGTCGGGTATGGAGGTCGCCCCGGGGATGCTGGGCACGATAGCCACAATGAACAGGAGCATGGCTATGCCGATGGGTGTGACGAGCACGCGCCTGTTCTCGCGCAGCATCATCCACGCGTACCAGATGCCGGCCACCAGCACGAACAGGACCTGCGTGACGGTGAGGCTCGCCGGGAGGGGCACCTGGTCCTGCACCGGCACGCTCAACACCAGGGCGTAAGCGCCGAACACCGGCCTGCGCAGGATGACCGCCATGACCGCGATCCCCGCCAGGATACCCACGGAAACGAGCGGCGGCGCGACCCCAACCATCACGGCCAGCAGCACCGCGGCCAGCCATATGAGGTAGGGGCGGAAGTTTAGACCCTTCGCTTCGTTGCGGGGCGTGGTGCTGAGTGTTCGGTTTGGGGTGAGGGTTCGAGCCATGAGGTTCTGGTGCTGATTGAGGCAGTTTAGATTACACGGTAGAGTAACGAGTCATGGCTGGTATAGTGTTACCCTGTCGCCAATGCGTAGGTACGAAAGTGACGTACGAAAGTGATGCAGAAATAATGGGGCGTGGTCGCCAGCCGACGCCCGGCGATTGAAATCGCGGGCTACACTCTGCAAAGTCCCCTTCGGGGACTGGCTGTGTGCTGTAAAGCTTCTGTTTGCGTGAAAATGTTGCTTGAGGAGTCCGCCGCAGGGCGGACTTTGCAGGATGTAGCCCGCGATTTCAATCGCCGGGCGTCGTCCTTCGCACCCTGCCCCAATTCACCACTTAACCTAGCGTCGTCCTTCGCACCCTGTCCCCAATACACCGCTTCGCCGGGTGTCGGCCTTTGCATCCTGTGCCTTTTACCGCCTCAATGTAATCCGTACCGACCACCATACGTTAGCACACCTGCGCTTCACGGGCGGACCACCTAACCCTTAAGAAGCCACCCTCGCCTCCCCTGCCTCCTGCGCCAGACGCTCGCGGAACCAGGGGATAGTCTTGCTGAGGCCCTCTTGCAGGGTGACGGTGGGCTGCCAGCCTAGCGTGGTGCTGACGCGCGTGATGTCGGGGCAGCGGCGCACCGGGTCGTCCTGAAGGGCGGGGCGATAGACGATCTCGGAGGTCGATTCGCAGGCGTCGCGAATCACCTCGGCCAGGTTGCGGATCTCGCGCTCGTCCGGGTTGCCCACGTTGAACACCATGCCGCGCGTCTCAGGTGGAGCGAACATCACGGCGATAAGCCCCGCCACCATGTCGCTCACGTAGCAATAGGAGCGGGTCTGCGAGCCGTCGCCATACAGGGTGAGGGGTTCGCCGCGTATCGACTGGGTGATGAAGTTGGGCACCGAGCGCCCGTCGTGCGGGTTCATGCGCGGGCCGTAGGTGTTGAATATGCGGACGATGCGCGCGTCCACCTCATACTCATTGGCGTAGATGGAGGTAAGGGCCTCGGCGAACCGCTTGCCCTCGTCGTAGCAGGCGCGGGGGCCGGTGGTGCTCACGTTGCCCCGGTATTCCTCGCTCTGCGGGTGCACGTCTGGATCGCCATAAGCCTCGGAGGTGGAGGTAATAAGGAACCTGGCGTTGTGGTACTTGGCCCATTCCAGCACGTTGTGGGTGCCCTGGGAGTTGATGATGGCGATAGCCAGGGGCATCGTGGTGAAATCGGCGGGTGACGCGGGGCTTGCCAGGTGGAAAATGGCGTCCACCTTGCCCAGGTCGCGCAGCCAGTCCTCGCCCACCGGCAGCGTGATGTCGTGCTCAATGAGCCTGAAGTTGGCATGCCCCTCCAGGTGCGCGATATTGGCCTTGTTGCCGGTCAAGAAGTTATCTACGACGGTAACTTCATGCCCCTGCCCCAGCAGTGTGTCGCACAGGTGCGACCCGATAAAGCCCGCCCCCCCGGTAATGACGATGTGCAAGCTACCCTCCGTACGTGACGAGTTATGAGTTGTGAGTTGTGAGTGACACTTAGCTCCCACTCGTCACGTTTTACGCATAATCTGCAACATTGCGCAACTGAGCCAGAAGACCAGCGCCAGGTCCATGAGGAAATAGGAGTTGTCTATCAGGCCGTGGACCAGGAAGTCTACCATTAAAGCGAGCAGGCCCAGCGACATGGCCCGCCCGACCGGGTCGGCTCCCATCTTGTCCGCGAAGGTTTTGACCCGGTTTATGGCTACCCAGAAGTATTTTTGGAGCAGCCACACGAGCACAAACAGGCCCATTATACCCAAATTGAGCCAGTAGTCCAAAACGAGGTTGTGCGGGTGCGACGTGTAGCTCTCCCCCTCGACCTGGGGTGTGCTGGGGTCGTCGCGCTGCTCCGGGGCCACGTACTTGTTGTGGTACTGGTTGAAGAACTGGTCGAGACCCACGCCCAGGACCGGGTGGTCGGCCCCCATCCTGAGGGCGCTTTCCCAGATGTTCAGCCGAATAAAGCCGCTGCCTATGCCTTTGACCCGCTCCGGCAAATAGGGATAGACCAATGCGCCCGCGATCATGAGCGCCACCGCTGCCCCCGCGAGTATTCCCCAGGTGCGCCTCGTCAGTGTCGTTGGCATGCGGCCCTGCCTGTAGCGGAAGCCCACGACGAGAGCCGCTACTACGCCCGCCGCCGCGCCCGCCCAGGCACCCCTTGAGAAGGTGAGCAGCAGGGTGAGCGCCAGGGGCAAGGTCAAGCCCGCGTACACCAGCTTACGCCAACCCCAAGGCAGGAAGATCGCAAGGCAGGCGGCAAAGGGTGTCGCCCGCCCCAGGAACAGACCCAGGTTGTTGGGGTGCGTGTAAACGCTGGTGAGGCGGCTCACGCCCTCAACCACCAACGTGCCGGAGCCTTGCACGTACTGCACGATACCGACGAGCGCCACTACCACGGCCCCCGCCATGAAGAAGTCGGCCAGGCGGAGCAGCGAGCGCCGGTTCTTGATAACCTCGGTCAGCAAGAAGTAGTAGAGCACCGGCTCGATTATCACCCAGCGGAACTGCCGGGCGCTGTCGGTGATGAAGGTGGGGTCGGCCACCCACAGCAGCGAAAGCAAGCCGAGCACGAGCAGCAACACGGCGGGCGGGGCGAACGCGTCCTCCTGGTCCCATGCCTTGAAGCGCGCCCACAACTGCGCACGCAGCGGCAACAGAGGCTGGGTGCCTGGCGCGGCGGGAGGCATGGCGGGTGCCTCGTCCAGCACGGGGAGCGTTGGCCGTTCTATCGGCTGCGTGGCCTTTACGATGGGCAGCGTTACTCTTGCGCTTGCCTCAGTGCCAAGTTCGGCGGTGGCCGCCGGTAGCGTTGCAGTTGTGGCTGCTGTGGTTACACTTGCTGGTGTATTTTGTACTTGCGTCCTTGGCTGTGCGGGCACCGAGAAGGCGGCTTTAGGCAAGGGACCGGAGAAGTAGCGGAACCGCACCGGCCTGGGACGCGAAGGCCAGGTCGCAGGCTCCATCTCACCGTCATCATCTTCGTCTTCCAGCGGCAGGGTGCTCTTTGGTATAGCGTCAGAGCCGGTGCCGGAGGTCAGCCAGCCGTTTCCGTCCGCACGGCCCCAACTGTTAGGCTCGGTTATGCGCTCGTGTATGCCAAGCTCCGAGCCTTCCGCATCTGCCTCACCTGGCGCTGCCCCTTGTAGCTCCATCCAGCGGCGCAGGTCCATCTCGGTGTGGCCCGGCTCGTAGTCGTAGATGCGCAGCCAGGCGGCAAGTCGTGGGACGAAGCGGCGGACGGCGTGGCGGGCCACCACCGCGCCAAATGTGACCAGCAGCAGCGTCTCGGCTAATGGGAACTTGTTGGAGCCAAGTATCTTGGGCTGCCAGGAGAACGGGATGGTGAAGGCCACCGCCGCCAACGCGGTAGACGGTTTGAGGAAGGCGAGCAAGCCCCACCCCGCCAGCACCAAGAGCGCGAGCGGCACGTTTTGGATGCCGTAGTACAGGCCCCCGAGCAGGGCCATGAGCACTACCACCACGCCGTTGCGGGCCACCTCCCGCGCCGTTTCCCTGTAGCGCCCGCGCGGGATGTCGAGCGCGGCCCCCGGCCACCTGCCCAGGTTGCCCAGGCCCCAGGCGGCGGAAGCCAGCGCCATGAGGCCAAACACGCCGTACAGGAAGGGGAAGCCCACGGCGTTCCAGGGCGGCTTTTGCACCGTGGGCCGCTCGGCGCTGAGTGTAACGCTGTATTCCTGCAAAGCCGTGTAGGCGGGGCGCGTGACGAAATCGGGGCGCACGATGGAGAACCAGGAGGCGGGCTGGCGCGGGTCGGCGGTGGGGTCGCGGAAGAACCAGACGTTCATCACCCCCATCCAGGGCCACTCCCGCCGCACGCGCTCGTAGCCCTCCACCAGCCAGCGCGCCTGGGTCTGCTCGTCCACGCTCTCGCCCCAGATGTTGGTGCCCCAGAACTTTTTCTCCTCCTCCGGCGCGGCGGCTTTCTCCTCCTCCCAGCCGGGCGGCAGGCTTACCCAGTTGTACTCGCTGATCCAGATGGGCTTGTTGCCGTCGCCGTGACGCTCCATCACCTGGCGCAGCAGGATGGGACGCGAGAAGCTAAGGCGCTTCAGGTCCACCCGGCGCTCGTCGGGCGGCTGGCCCAGACCGTAGAGCATCGTGGAGAAGATGTCGAAGTAGGGTTTGGCCCCGGCCTCGTACATACCTTCGAGGAAGAGCACGTCGTTGAGGTTCTTCAGCGAGTTTTCGGTGGTGGGGGCCAGCGCCGCCGAGATGACCACCGCCTCAGGGTTGGCCTGCTTGATAGCTTCATATGCCGCTTTGAGCAGCCGCGTGTACCACTGCGGGTCTATGCCGTACCCGCCCCACTCTCCCTCTAGATTCGGCTCGTTCCAGACCTGGAAGTAGCGGACCTTCCCTTTGTACCGCTCGGCCACCGCCCTGACAAAATCGGCGTAGTCCTCGTCCCTGGCGGGTGGGCCTTTGTGGTACTTCTCCAGGTCGTCGCCAGGGAAGCGCGCCCAGGTAGGCGGGCTGTCAAGGCGGGCGATGATGTTGATGTCGCGCTTGACCGCCTCGTCCACGATGAAGTCGTACTTCTCCCAGGCGCTACGTAACCGTTCGGGGTGCCGGGTGTCGGTGAAGTTGCCCTTTTCGCTGATCTCAATGTCGTTCCAGGGGAAGACCTGCCGTATCCACTTGAAGCCGCCAGCCTGCACCATGTCGAGGGTGCGCACGACGTTCTCAGGCTCGACCTCCTTCTCCAGGAAGGTGTTGGCACCCAGCGGATTCACGTCCGTGAATGGGATCAGTTCGGCGGGGCGTTCGTAAGCGATGCCGCCGTTCTCAAGCTGGTCGCTGTAGGCGGTGAGGGAGAGGCCCCCGAGGGAGGCGGCAAAGAGGATGGCGGCTAAGAGGCAGCGGGCAACCGGGTTAGACCAAACGGGAGCCAACCGTTTGCGCAAGGCTCGCATTACCGCCCATAGGGTAGGGCAGGGCCCCAGGTCCCGTCCCTGGTGAGCGCCCACGCGCAGAAGGCGATGCTCGCCAGCAGGAAGAGGGCAACCGCCAGGAACAGCCAATAGGAGCTACGCACTTCCACCCTGACCACCCCGATGCCAGGGAGGTTGACGTACTGCCGGGCGGGGGCGTGCAGCCCTGCTACCTTCTCTATGGGGCTGGCACCGGCGCTTTCGTCATGGCCCACGCGTATCCGTAGGGTGTGCTGGCCCGTTCGGAAGCTGGCCCCCAGGCCGCGCACCACCGTTACCTCGGTAGCCTGTCCGCCGCCCGGCACCTCTATATACGCATTCCCGGCCTCGTCACGGGGCAACTCCGGCGCGACGTTCTGGCTGCCGCCGTCCACGGTCACATAGTAGCGCGCGCTTATGGCCGTGCCGGAGACCACGTCGGTGCTGGCAGGTGGCACCAGCATCAGCTTGACGTCGGTACCCCGGAACTGCATCTCAAGCGCGTCGTCCACTCCCGTAGGCGCTACGTACATGCCGCCCGGCACGGCGGGGTTGAGCTTGAGCTGCCAGCGAGTGGAGGCTTCCACCGGCGCGGAGAGCGGCCCCCATTGGCCGGGCATGGCTACGTGTTCGCTGTTCGCTGCCGCCTTCTGCACCGCTTTGTAGGTTTCGAGCACGTTGAAGTCGAGGGTTATCAAGCCGAAATAGTATTCGCTGCTGGTATCGCTGATATCGCCCACCTGCCGCAGGTACCAGATGGTGAACACCCCCGCCCAGGGCCAGTGCTCGCGGGCGTACTTGATGCCCTCCACGGTATACTCGGCCTGCTGCTGGCTGGTCACGCGGCCCCACGGGAACTCGGTCACTTCTCCGTTCTCGGGCGCGGCGTTCCAGCCGTACTCGTTGAACCAGACCGCCTTGTTGGCGTCGCCGTTGCGCTCCATCACCTCGCGCAGCAACTCCACGCGGCGGAAGTTGAGCTTGTCCCTGGAGGGCGGGTCTTCAGGCGGGAACTCCTTGCCGTAGGCGTTGGCTGACATCACGTCGAAGTACGGCATAGCGCCCGCGTCGTACATGCCCTGCAAGTAGTCCATCTCGTTCATGTTGCCGCGGAAGCTTATCGTCTCGTTGTTGGTGGCAAGGGGAGCCGCCAGCACGATCATGTTGGGGTCGGCGCTCTTGGCTCCCTCGTAAGCCGCCTTGAGCAGCGCCACATACTCGACGGGGTCGACCGCGCGGGGTCCGCTCCTGAAAAGGCCGTCTTCCACAGCCCACTCCCCGGTGAGGTTCGGCTCGTTCCAGATCTGTATCGCAGCGATTCGGCCCCGGTAACGCTCGACAAACACCCTGATGAAGTTAGCAAAGTCGTCCAGGTGCTCGGCATCGGGCGGCGACTTGAGAGTGCTTGTCGCGGGGTGCGACCACTCAGGAGCGTTGTCGATGCGGGCGATCAAGCGCAGGTTGTAGCGCTGGGCGGCGTCCACCATGCGGTCGAACTTGTCCCAGGCGTTCTGGTTGTTCTTGACGTCCCAGAAGGGGTTATCCGGGTCCTGCCGGTACTCTATCTCGGCCCATGGAAACTGCTGCCGTATCCAGCCCGCGCCCATGTCCTGCGCGCGTTCGAGCGTCTTGTCGCGCTTCCAATCCTCCACTTCCTTGTGCAGGAAGGTATTAACCCCGTAGGGTTGCACCTCCGACAAGGACACGGGGGGGATGGCGCGTGGTGTCATACCGGCCACGGGGTCGAACCAGGGCGAGTAGAAGACGGTGAGAAGGACCAGCAGAAGGGAGAGGGCTACAATGAACGACCGCAGGTTGAGCTTGCGACGATTTTGGGCGATACGGGTAAGCTCATCGGTGGTGAGCGCCCGGCGGTCGAGGGGGACGCCGTTGGCACCGAGCAGCGAAGGCCCCGTGTTCAGGGCGGAGGCGGCTACGGGCAGGAGCTCGGTAGCGAGGCCGCTACCAGCGCCGTCGCCGTCGCCGTCGGGCACCCTGGGCCGAGTACCCGTAGCCGCAGAGGTGGTGGGGAGGCCCTGGGTCTTGAGCATCACGGTACCGGGCGCGTGGCGGCCATTGCCGTCGGTACCCTGGCGTTTGCCGTTTGCAGTTGTAGCCTTGCCGTCCGGGTGGGCCTGCGTCTTAGCATGCCCGTCCCCGCGCCTGGCGGCGTTTGAGGCGTTAGAAGCGTGCGCGCCCTTCCCTGACCCGCCGCCCCGTGGCGTGGTCTCTTTCGCCAAAATACAGGCTCCTCCTGCCGGTACCTCTCCTGGCCCGATAACGTGCGAGCTTCGAGCAAAGACCGTCAGGGTGATAATACGCTGCCTCACGCTGTTAAGCGCGAAGGGGCCTTTATGCTCAAAACACATTATACACATTGAGCGATACGCAGGCAAACAAAAGCACCCTTTATGTTATAATACAGCTTGCCCGTAACGCGGGCACTTTTTGGAATACGCATTCTATATGGTTAAACGATGGCCTGAGAAACAGGTTCTAAACGTAACGCGTAACTCGTAACTCGTAAAAGCTAGGGACCGTTAATGCTGTTGCCGCACGCCAGGTATGTGGCCGCAAAACAGTTACGAGTTACGCGTTACGTGTTACGTCTCACGAATTATGCACGCTCACAAGAGTTACACGGCTGAGGCCGAAGACCAGGGGCAGGTGGAGATGCCTGACATATCAGGCAAGTCAGATATAGGCGGCAAGGTCACGCGCGCCCTGCCTACGGCCAACAGGGGCCTGGTGGCTTTGCCCCCGGCGCGGGCGTTTTCGGCCCGCAAGCAGCACGTCGCCCTGATGGCGGCCCGCCTCATGATGGACGGCTTTTTGCTCGTCATGGCCTTCGCGCTCGCCTACTGGTTGCGCTACGATATCGAGCTTGGGCGCAACGTCGTTGCCGAAAGCTCCTACCGGCCTTTTTCCTTCTTCTACCCCTACGTGGCGGCCTTCGTCGGCATAGGCTTACTGGCGTTCCACGCGCGCGGCATGTACGCCCTGCCCCGTGGCGCTTCCTGGTTCGACTTCATGCGCGTGGTAGTGAGCGCCTCCCTGGTGACGGTGGCGGCCCTCACGCTCGGTGCCCTCTTCTTGAACACGGTGCTCCCCAGCCGCGGACTCTTCCTGTTGCTCTGGGCCTCCACGCTCGCCATTTTCGCGGTCGAGCGGTTCGCTTTCCGAAGGCTGCGCGTGGCCCTGTGGCGGCGGGGCATCAACACCCGCAAGGCGGTTGTGGTCGGCACGGGGCTGGCGGGGCAGCGCATCATGAAGGACATCGTGGAGCGGTCCGACCTGGGCTACAAGCTCACCGGCTACGTGTCTGACGTGAAGGAAAGCCCCGGCGGGCACAACTGGCGGGTGCCCCTGAAGGTGCGCGACGGCATGGTCCCCCAGTGGCTCGGCACGGTGAAGGACATTGAGCGCATCATCTGCGGGCGCGACGTGCACGAGGTGATCGTGGCCCTGCCCGCCACCCACCACGCGCAGATCCTCAACATCATCGATAGCTGCCGCGCATGCGGTGTCGATTTCAAGCTGGTGCCCGACCTGTTCGAGATGCGCTTCAACGAGGTGCGGATAGACGCGCTGAACGGCGTGCCCCTCATTGGGGTGAAGGACGTGGCGCTACAGGGCTTCAACCTGCTGGTGAAGCGCGTGCTCGACGTGACGCTGGCGGTCGGCTCGCTCGCGTTGGCGGCCATCCCGATGCTTATCATCGCGGCGGCGGTGAAGCTGAACTCCCCTGGCCCGGTATTTTTCAAACAGAAGCGCGTCGGCAAGGCTGGTCAGGAGTTCACCTGCTATAAGTTCCGCTCGATGTACGAGGACGCGGAGCAGCGACTGGCCGAGATAGCCCACCTGAACGAGGCCGACGGGCCTATCTTCAAGGTGAAGAACGACCCGCGCCTCACGCCCGTGGGCAAGTTCTTGCGCCGCACCTCCCTGGACGAGTTGCCGCAGCTATTCAACATCCTGAAGGGCGAGATGAGCTGGGTTGGCCCCCGCCCGCCCCTGCGCCGCGAGGTGGAGCAATACAGCGACTGGCACCTCAAGCGCCTCGACGTGACCCCCGGCCTCACGGGCCTCTGGCAGGTCAGCGGCCGCTCGGACCTATCGTTCGAGGAGATGGTCAAGCTAGACATCTACTACGCAGAAAACTGGTCGCTAGCAATGGACGCGGCGATCATCCTCAAGACGATCCCGGCAGTGGTCAAGCGGCAGGGAGCGTATTAGACTAACACGTAACCCGTAACGCGTAACACGTAAAGCGGCTCAAGAGACTCCGTGCCTTATGAGCCGCTTTGTTGCTTATTGCACCCTTACGTGTTACGTGTTACGCGTTACGTTTCACTTCAAGGAACTACATTGCCCGAAATCCTCCAGGACGTATCGCCGCTGACGCTCACGTGGGCGACCGACCAGAACTTTATCGAGTTCCACAAGCAGATGGCTTGCCTGCCGGGCGCGGAAGTGCACGACGAGGCCGACCTGATGTGGTTTGGCACGCAGATCAAGATGGGCGGGTTCAACGGGGTGGTGCGGGCCAGCCTGAGGCCGGGGGACGTGGGGCGGAAGGTGGCGGAGGTCACCGAGTTGTTCCGCCAGCGCGGCACCTCCTGGAACTGGGCCGTCGGCCCCAGCAGCCAGCCACCCGACCTCGGCCAGCGCCTGGAAGAGCACGGCATGAAGGTAGGCGGGAGCGAGCTGGCTATGGCCGCCGACCTGCACGCGCTCAACGCCGACGTACCACGCCCTCAGGGTCTGAGCGTAGTCAGGGTGCGGGATACCGCTACGCTCGATGGCTACATGCACGCGATGGTTACCGGCTTCGGCCCGCCCGAGGACTTCAGCCGCCAGTGGCGCGTGGTGTTCGAGTGCCTGGGCTTGGGGGAGGACGCGCCCTTCCAGCACTACCTGGGCTTGCTCAACGGCGAGCCTGTGGCTAGCTCCTCGGTCTTCTATGGCGCGGGAGTGGCCGGTATCTACATGGTAGCCACCGTGCCGAGCGCCAGGGGGCGGGGCGTAGGCTCCTACATCACCGTCGCTCCCCTGCTCGACGCCCGCGACCTCGGCTACCGGATCGCCATCCTCCAGGCCACCGAAATGGGCAGCAACCTCTATCGCAGGCTAGGTTTCGAGAGCTACGGCACGTTCAAGTTCTACGTGCTGAAGAGGTGACGCGTAACACGTAACACGTAACGGTGCAATAAGCAACAAAGCGGCTCATAGGGTACATAATCCCTGGAGCCGCTTTACGAGTTACGTGTTACGTGTTAAGAATCACTCCTGTCTCGGCGTGACCGGCTCAGGGTTGAGATAGATTACCCCGTCTTCGACCTTTAGGTCGTACTTGCCGGTGTTGCCGGTGGCGGGGAGGGATACTGCATTCCCGGTGGTTACGTCGAACTGCGAGCCGTGCAGGGGGCACTCGGCTACCCAGCCTCGCATGTCCTCGTAGAAGCCGCCGTCGGTGAGGGATGCCTCGGCGTGGGTGCAGGTGTCGCCTATGGCGTAGAACTCTCCGTCTACGTTGAATATGGCTATGTCTTCGCCTTGATATGCAAACAGGTGGCTCGTGCCGGGGGGCAGTGTGTCGGCCTCGGTTACGCGCACCCAGTTGCCCTTCTCTAAATCGCTCGTCATTCTATCTCCCTTGTGCCTGTATAGTACTGTATGTATGATACATCAGGCACAATTTAGGCCGCCATTCTTGCATGTGAGTTCCAGCGGTGTTTCGACTTAGACGATGAACCAGTTGCAGCGATCATACTCCCCTTTGGGAGTTATGCTAGATAGGAAAAGCAAGTTGCTTGATACGAAGGAAGTGAGGCTTACCTAAAGCACGGTTGATGAACAGGCACAGAGTATGAGCAGTAAGCTTAGAGTACAAGCGAGCGCACAAGCC
>JALZHI010000235.1 GCA_030913985.1 Chloroflexota bacterium
CACGACTCTGCCACCGACACCGTGAGGCCGGTGCGCAGCAACAGGTGGTGGGCTCGGTTGAGCACGTCTTTGACTGTGTCAGGGCTGGGGTTATCAGGCATATCCATCCGGGGCGGTTCAGGGTAATTGGAGAAAAGTATACCACAACACGTCTGTTCCCTCCCAGGCGCGTGCGGTGGCATCCCTGCGAAGGGGAGGATCGTACAGCCGGGAGAGTACCAGTGGCGGCTAGTCGTGCCTGCCGCTTGCGCTCAGAGGTAGCGCGTGGTCGTAGACCAGTGTAGCCCAGGAAGATGCGGTTTCACTGCCTGGGTCCAAAGTCGCAGGTTCAGCGCAAGTCGTCTTATTACGCCCTGTCCTTTTGGAGAAGTATAGAGCGGCGTCAGCGGCTTCTATCCAGTCCTCGACATTACTGGCATCCATCGACAACCCGGCTACTCCCAGGCTGACCGTTATGCCGATTTCTACGGCCGCCCCCTCATTTGAGTGGCAGCGGCAACTGAGCGATTCAAGCGCCTTCCTTAGGTGTTCAGCAACCGCGTAGGCATCCAACGCGTTAGTCTCCGGCAGCACCACCGCGAACTCTTCGCCGCCAAAGCGGGCCACTTTGTCAGTCGTTCGCAAGTGGGCCTCCAGCACCTGGGCTACCTCTCTGAGCACCGCATCCCCAGCCTGGTGCCCGTAGGTGTCGTTGACCAGCTTGAAGTGGTCTATGTCCACTAACACCAGGGAAGCGGGACGATGGTAACGGCGATAGCGGTCTTCCTCTTCATGGAGCAGGCGGTGCAGCTCGCGGCGGTTGTAAAGCCCCGTCAACTCGTCGCGGAGGGATAGCTCCACCAGGGCACGCTCCACCCGCTTGCGCTCGCTGATCTCTTTGAAGATGCTCACGGCGAACTGCACCTGCCCCTGTCTGTCGAACACCGGGGTGGCGTTGAGAATGTACCAGCTCTCTCGGCCGGTCATGCTGTGCACGAAGCAGTAGACTTCATCCGGCACCTGCTCACCGCGCAAGGCACGCAGGATGGGCAACTGCTCGCGGGTACAGGTCTCGCCCGATTCGGTCAGGAACTCGAATTGTGCCAGCACATCCTCAAACGGCGTCTGCCGCAGGGCTTCCAGGGAGATAATGCCGAGGCTCTGCACCCCGGCGGCGTTCGCGAAGATTACGTTAGCCGAGGTGTCCTGCACCACGATGCCATCCGCCACACCGTTCAAGATAACGTCCAGTTGGTCGCGGGAGCGGCGCAGGTCCTCCGAGATGCGCCGGCGTTCCTCTACCTCAAGCTCCAGTTGCGCCGTGCGCTGGCCGATACGCTCTTCCAGCTCGAGGTTGAGCGTTCTGATCTCGCGCTCGGCCCGGCGGCTCTCCGTCACGTCCCTGAGGATGAATACTGTACCTACCACAGATTGGCGGCCATCGCGCAGTAGAGAAGTTGATACTTCCAGTTCGCCCCCCTTCTCGTCTGGACGCCCCATGCTAACCTCAACCGCCGTCCCGCTCTCGACCCCAACAAGTTCACACAGGCGTGATGCGAGACCCTCAAACTGTAGCGCGCTCAGGTGCTTACCGCTAGCTGCATGAGCGGGCAGCCCAAGCAACCTACACGCTGGCTCGTTGGCGACCTGCACGTGGCCCTCGTTGTCGGTTACCAGCACCGCCTCGGTCATGGCCGCCAGTATCTTGTTGGCTGCCAGTGCCGGGGTTATGTCAACTAGCCTGTACTTCCATATGGTCCAGGCGCAGATGCCCACGAAGCCCGCTATCCCCGCGAAGCCCAACGGATATACAGCCAGTCCATAGCCCCCGAGGCTGTCCACGACACCAACGGAGCCGACGGAGAACGCCACCGCCAGAGACTTGAGCCGGGTACGGGGCCTGGTTTGCGTCGTTGCCAAGTACGCGACGAATAGCTTGCGCAGACTGAGCAGCACCGATCCGAAAGTAAATGCCAGCAGGGGCACACTCAGCCAGGAGTAGGCAACATAATAACCCCAGTCGTACCTGTTTACCCCGCCGACGACCGCGTTAGTCGCCACCGACAGGAACGAGAACAAAGCTCCTACCAGCCAGAAAATCCGCAAGTGAGCGCTATCCGAAGCGCGTGTGCCAAGTACCGCCGACGCGAAGTTGAGCGTGGCGGGGCCGATCAGGGGCACGGCAAGCAGAATGACCGTACCCCACCTGAGGGCCACCTCAGGCGACCGAGACGCATACAAGAGGGTGGACCCCAGGAACCAGATGCCCACCGGCAGGGACAGGAGGAGGAAATCCACGCTTACCCTGGAATGGCGCTCCCGCAGGGCGACCATCAGGCCGAGCAGAAACACCGAGGCCGCGGTCATTCCGGGCGCGAGCGAATGCAGAGTGAACCAGTAATTGGCCGGGTCGAACAAGTGCAATGATGTCGGGTTCACTCTTTCTCCTAAGTAGCCGCGAAAAAGGGTTTTCCACTAGCGTGTGGCTATGTGCTCATTCTATTAGGTAATAGAGGCAGTTTCTATGCCCCTTTTGGCGGGCTTGTGCCCAGTACTACTACTCGAAAGGACGCCTGTTCACGTGTGAACTGACTGCCTATGCCCCTCCAGCAGCCGAGAGCATAGGAGAAATTGGCTACAAGGCCCGCCAAAACTCGTGCCTATGTCGGGGTAGTATGACCACCGCACAGTTCCCTGGGGATTTGGCGCTAAAAGCAAAGAGCAAGCAGTGGTAATGGATGGAACCAATGTTCACCAGCTACCTTTGGCCCCACGTACCCTCTGGCACAGAACCTGCATTAACAGTGTTGTGCCTTGCACCGCCAGAACGCCCTGTCCGGTGCAACTGAGTGACCGCGACGACGGCCGCTAGTAGAGGTAAGATGACTTCGCGCCTGCAAACAGAGATAAAACAATCGAGGGGAACAGCCAACGGCCTGCGACTGCTCACGGTCGCCGGGGCAGGTACGGTGCTACTTTGCGTCTGCTTCTACGTGCTCATGCTGTCGAAGAGCCTGTGGGAAAGCCCCACGCTGGTGCCCGACAAGTGGAAGACCATCTTTCGCCCCATACGCGACCTATTCCCGCGTGAGTGGGTGTTTG
Organism: Chloroflexota bacterium; assembly: GCA_030913985.1. Lineage (GTDB taxonomy): Bacteria > Chloroflexota > Chloroflexia > QHBQ01 > JADMIH01 > JADMIH01. Next base: position 3,082 of record JALZHI010000235.1, read on the forward strand.
CACGCAAGGGGACCGAGCCTGCCCTTGTAAACAACCTGCTCTACTTAGTGCTCATAGTGTCATTGTTCGCACTGTACTTCTACGTGGTCGCCAGGTTGTGGAGGGGCGGCATAC
>JALZHI010000152.1:0-5450 GCA_030913985.1 Chloroflexota bacterium
ACCTCTTTCTACGTCACCACAAGCTACCTCACGAATAGTATTGCCGAATACCAGCACCCAAAACCGCACTCTGTCATTTCGAACGCAGTGAGAAATCTCGTCCTTCACCCCAATCTTTCCTCTTTCTCACTGTACTGTATGGCTGAAAGAAAGGTGATACTTGGGTGCTGTAGGACGAGATTTCTCACTGCGTTCGAAATGACAAGGTGGGGCCTTGGTTCTCTATTGGCACATAACAAACACGGGAGGCTGATCCTTCGCTACGCTCAGGATGACAGGGCGGACCTTTGGGTGCTTTTCTCAGACTGTAAATTGTTAAGATAGCTTCTATTTACTCCTGTGTTGCGGTGTTAGCTAGACCCTGCGCAACTCCCCAATAGGCCTATGCGACTACGGATGATAGCACGCAATACACCCATCGGCGTATTGACCGTGGGCGCTTCTGGCGATAGGATAAGTATGGCCGCAGCAGGGACTCAGTAGAGTAGCTGCCGCCGGATTTACAAACCCAAACCTGGCATTACAGGATCATGCAGCCACTGCCTTAGTCTGCACCCTGAGGAGGGTCCCCAAGCACTATGGACGAAGCATAAGCCACAACCGAAACGATGAAGCATAACCACAACCAGAACGATTAAGAACAGGGCGCTATATATAAAACAGCACATGAACGGCATATAAAACGGCAAACCGACCAAACCCATAGTAAAGACTGCACAATAGAAAGGAAATAAGATGTCCAAGCATAAAAGCTTAGGCCGCATTGCGTTGGCGGCTGTCATTCTCCTGCTCGTCGCCGTGACGGCGCAATCTCTTTCTTCAGTGGGCGCGGTCCAGCCCCAGCTTCAAAACCGCAGCGGCCTCGCTGTCCAGCAGCAGCCCTTAAGTTCGACCGGCGCTCCTAACCGCCAGACCGCAGCCGACCAGCCGGTCTCGGAAGCACCCAACTACACCGTCCTTCCCAACGGCACCATCCTCGGCAACCCGGTGGCACCCGGCGTTTCCCCTAGCGTCGAAGAGCTTGCCGTCATCGCCAAAGCCAAGCCCAGGCAGCAAATCGACCGCAGCACCATTGAGACCGAGATCGAGTCGCTCCCGCTAGCCGGGCACGTAGACGCTCCCGACCCTGTGGTTCAGGAGAGCATAGCTGAGATGCTGATGCCCGCACCCAGCCGCTCGTGGACGGGCATGAACTTCAATCACGGCAACGGTGGCGCGCCACCCGACACCTCAGGCGACGTGGGTCCCAACCATTACGTGCAGATGATCAACTCCGCCTACGTGGTCCTCAACAAGAGCGGCAACGTGCTGGCCGGACCTTTCGACATCAACACCCTGTGGAGCAACGTGGGTGGTGCCTGCTTCAACAACAACGACGGCGACCCCATTGTGCTGCACGACCAGATTGCCGACCGCTGGATACTCACTCAGTTCACCAGCAGCGCCCCTTACCACGAGTGCATCGCCGTTTCGCAGACCGCCAACCCCGCAGGGCTTTTCTGGGTCTACTCTTTCAGGCTTCACGACACCGATTTCCCCGACTACCCCAAGTTCGGCGTGTGGCCCGACGGCTACTACATGGGCGTGAACATGTTCAGGGACCATGTGTTCCAGGGCACCCGCCCCTACGTCTTCGAGCGCAGCCGCATGCTCGCGGGGCAGACCGCTCGCTGGCTTAGCACAACGACCGCCCTCGGCAACACCCAGGGCCTGGTGATACCCTCCGACCTGGATGGAGCCACCCTACCGCCAACCGGCGCGCCCAACTTCTTCGCGCAGGCCGGGGGCAACAGCCTCAACATCTACAAGTTCAAGGTGGACTGGAACAATACCGCCAACTCGACCTGGACCGGGCCTACCAGCCTGCCGGTCGCTCCCTACACCCAGCTGTGCAATAGCTGCATCCCGCAGCCCAACACACAGCAGAAGCTCGACGGCATCGGCGACCGCCTGATGTACCGCGTGGCTTACCGCAACTACGGCACGTACGAGGCTATGGCGGTGGCTATGAACGTGAACGCCAATAACTTCGCGGCGGTGCGCTGGTACGAAGTGCGCAACCCCAATACCGCGCCCACCATTCACCAGCAGGGCACCTTCGGCAACACCACCGACCACCGCTGGATGGGCAGCCCCGCTATGGACCGCAGCGGCAACTACGCAATAGGCTACAGCATCGGCAGCGCCAACCGCTACCCCTCGGTCGCCTACGCGGGCCGCCTCGTGAGCGACCCCCTGGGCCAGCTTTCGCAGGGTGAGGCGCTTATCTACGCGGCTAATGGCGCGCAGGATGGCGTCAATCGCTGGGGCGACTACAGCCAGTTGTCTATCGACCCGTCGGACGACTGCACCTTCTGGTACACCACCGAGTACAACGAAAGCTTTGGCTGGAACTGGTCTACACGCATCGGCTCGTTCAGGTTCCCATCGTGCGGCCCGCCGCCTCCCGCTCCCGCCACCAGCACGCCTACCAAGACGAACACGCCGGTACCCGCCACCAACACACCTACCAAGACCAATACTCCTATCCCGACCGCTACCAAGACGTCTACCCCGGTGCCCCCGCAGCCAACCGCTACCAGGACTTTCACAGCGGTCCCAGGCCAGCCTACCGCTACCCGCACGGCTACTCAGGTACCCGGCCAGCCTACCGCTACTCACACGGCCACGCAGGTGCCAGGGCAGGCTACCGCTACCAGGACCTTCACAGCGGTACCAGGCCAGCCAACTGCTACGCGCACCGCTACCCTGATACCGGGCCAGCCTACGGCCACCAACACGACGACCATACCCGGCCAGCCTACCGCTACCCACACGACCATACCCAACCCCGGCCAGCCTACCGCCACCAACACGACGATCATACCCAACCCCGGTCAGCCTACCGCTACACCTCCGGTTACGGCTTGCCAGATACAGTTCCCGGACGTGCCCTCCACGCACCCCTTCTACCAGTTCGTGAGGTGCCTTGCCTGCCGTGCTATCCTGGGCGGCTTCTCGGACGGCACCTTCCGCCCTGGGGCCAACATCACACGCGGGCAGCTATCCAAGGTGGTGGCTAACGCGGCGGCCTTCAACGAAGCGCGGGGCGAGCACAGCTTCGAGGACGTACCTCCCGGCTCGGCCTTCCACCAGTTCGTGGAGCGCATGTACTCGCGGGGTATCATCTCTGGCTATGCCTGCGGCGGCGCTGGCGAGCCTTGCCTGAGCGGCAAGCCTTACTTCAGGCCCAACGCCAACGCCACCAGGGGCCAGATCGCCAAGATCGTGAGCAACGCGGCGGGCTTCGCGGACGACCCGGGCGGACAGAACTACGCAGACATAGCGGTGGGCAGCACGTTCCACACGTGGGTGAACCGGCTCTCGAACCGGGGCGCAATCAGCGGCTATGCTTGCGGCGGCGCGGACGAGCCTTGTGGAGCGGGCAACCTGCCCTACTTCAGGCCCAACGCCAACGCCACCAGGGGCCAGGTAGCGAAGATAGTGTCCAACACCTTCTTCCCCAACTGCCAGACGCCATAAGGAAGTAACCAGGAACATAGGCGACACAAGAGAATAACCAGCGTTGGTGGGCAAGAGCACTAGTCAGCTCTTGCCCACTTCTTTTGCCATGAGAGTGCCACTCCCCGCAGCACTGCTATTGACTATGCTATTGCAATCGGTTAATATTGCTCTAACTGAAAACCTCCCCTCACGATACGGGCGTGTCCGTGCAACATCTACCGTTCTTCCTTCATCCTTTACGGCACGCTCTTTTTGCTGCGCGGTTTCCAGCCGTTGGTCTTGCTCTTGTTTCGTTAAAGAATGTGCGACTAGAACCATTTTTCTAACACTTGTCGAGCGTCAGTACCTTATCTCCAGGGGAAAATGTCCATGTCCGCAGGTCCCATTACGAGCCGCCTGATACGCTTCACTAACGCCATCGCTTCTACGGCTAGGCGACGTCTCCTTATTCTTGTGAGCCTCCTCACCCTCACCCTCATGATGACAGCCGGGCTGCTCATGTGGGCTACCTCCGCTTATGCCCTCACTCCTACCATAGACGGAGTAATATCCGCCGGCGAGTACGGCAACCACAACAGCGGGCAGAACGCGCAGACCTCCGGCCCCGGCACATGGTACATGACGTGGGACGACAATAACCTGTACGTTGGTATTACGGGGGCCAACATCGGCGAGGGCGCGGTCCTCTACATTGATAAGGACCCTCTCGCTACCCCCAACGGCGGCACAAATGCGAACGGTAACCTGACGGGCCAGCCATACGACAATACGAACCTCACACCCTTGCCCTTCAGAGCAGACTTTGTCACTTACTTCAAGAGCGGTTACCGTGAGTATCGCACTGCTACCGGCACGGGTACGTGGTCTGGACCAACCGCTGGCTATGGTACCTATGCGGAGAACGGTGGAACGAACACCCGTGAGCTGGCTATTCCATGGTCGTCCATCAACAGTGGAGGCAAACCAGCCTCGTTCAACTTCTTCGGCTATGTGACCTCAAATACCGGCTTCGTCTTTGCCCAGGTGCCCACGCAGAACCCCGGCGGCACCATAGGCACCTCCAACAGCCAGTACCAGCGCTACTACCGGGTGAGCAACACCCACAACACCACGGGCACCCCTCCCTTCTCGCAGAACGTGGCTACCTTCGTGGTCAACTCCACCGCCGACACGGGGGATGCCGGCACGGACGGCATCTGCGGCGAGCCGGGAGTCTCCACCATCTGCACCTTGCGCGAGGCTATTCAGGAGGCCAACGCCGTCCCAGTGCCGAGCAGCTACGATACCATCACCTTCAACATTGGGACGGGCTTGCAGACGATTACCCCGGCCAGCCTGCTGCCCGACATTAACGATCCGGTTCGGATAGACGGGACCACTCAGCCCGGATACGCAGGCACTCCCATCATCCAACTGACCGGGCAGCAGCCCAACTTCGGTTTGACCCTTAATACTAACAACAGCACTGTGATGGGCCTGGTAATCAACGGTTTCGGCGGGGCCATCTACATAATCGGGGGCACGGGCAACCTGATCCAGGGCAACTATATCGGCACCAATCCAACCGGCACATCAGCTGTACCCAACGCAGGCGGCATCCTGCTGGATAATGCGCCCAACAACACAGTGGGTGGCACCACTGCGGCAGCCCGCAACCTCATATCAGGTAATTCCGGACCTGGAGTAAACATCGTTAATTCGGGTTCCACCGGCAACCTGATCCAGGGCAACTATATCGGCACCAACGCCGCTGGCACGTCTGCTCTGCCCAACGGCACGGGTATTATATTGGACAATGCCCCTAACAACACCATAGGTGGCACTGCCGCCGGGGCGGGCAACCTCATCTCCGGCAATACCGGGGCAGGTGTTGACGTGGTTAGCGGGACTACAGGCACGTTGCTGCAGGGCAACTATATCGGCACAAATGCGGCCGGCACAGGCGC
>JALZHI010000152.1:5460-12377 GCA_030913985.1 Chloroflexota bacterium
GGTATCTCAATCGTTTCCTCTAACAACACGGTGGGAGGCACCGCAACGGCGGCGCGCAACCTTATCTCCGGCAACTTCTCCGGGGTGAGCATCAGCGGCACCGGGGCCACCGGCAACCTGGTCCAGGGCAACTATATCGGCACCAACGCGGCTGCGACCGGCCCTATCGCCAACTTTTACGGTGTGTACATAACGGCACCCTCAAACACGGTAGGCGGCACCACCGCCGGGGCGGGCAACCTCATCTCCGGCAATAACAACGGTGTCTACCTCGCGGCTACCGCGGCCACGGGCAACCTGGTGCAAGGCAACTACATCGGCACCGATCCCACCGGCACCACTGCCCTACCCAATACGTCGGGTGTGTTCATCAATGCTGGGATAACCAACACAGTGGGCGGCACCACAGCGGCGGCGCGCAACCTCATCTCCGGCAACACCACCGGCGTGTTCATCACGGCGAACGGCGCTAACGCCACGGGCAACCTGGTGCAAGGCAACTACATCGGCACCGATCCCACCGGCACCACTGCTATCCCCAACGGGACGGGTGTGCTCCTCACTCATGGCTCCAACAGTTCCATCGGCAACACTGTGGGCGGCACCGCAGCCGGGGCGGGGAACCTTATCTCAGGCAACAGCCAGTATGGTGTCCGCCTAGATACCAGCGCCGCCAGCACCAACGTTAGAGACAACCGCGTGCAAGGCAACCTCATTGGCACCAACGCCGCAGGCACCGGGTCGCTGGGGAACGGCAGCCACGGAGTCTACATCTCCACGAGCACGCTTCCAGGCACCCAGGATGGGCCTACGGGTAACATTATCGGAGCGCAGACAACCAGCGACCCTCCATCGGCGGCCAACAGAATCGCGTACAACGGCGACGACGGCATCTACGAGCAGGCGGGTGCCAACAACAGCTTCCTGTCTAACTCTATCTTCTCCAACGGTAACGCCGTCGGAGACCCAACCATAAACGACCTCGGTATAGACCTTGGACAGAACGGGGTCACACTTAACGACTCTTGTGACACCGACAGTGGCCCTAACTACCTGCAAAACTATCCTGTGCTCACATCAGCCACTACCGATGGGAGCAGCACTACAATCCAGGGGGTTATGCCAAGCGCCGCAGTCATTACCACGCCAGTGCAGTACACGCTCCAGTTCTTCACGAACCAGAGCCTCAATCCTGGCGGGCACGGTGAGGGGCAGACGTTGCTTGGCAGCGTGGTCCTCGTCAGCTCCCCCGGCTGCTCCACCCCGTTCTCGGTGACCCTGCCCACTGCGGGAGCACTGGGTCAATTTGTGACCAGCACGGCTACGGATAGCGACCGCAACACCTCGGAATTCTCTCTGCCGGTAGCGATAGTCAGCCCGAACACAGCCACGCCCACCAGCACAGAGACGCACACTCCTACCAGCACCAGCACGGCTACTAGCATCGCCACCGACACGGCCACGCCTACTGATACGGCGACCAATACCCCGACCGAGACATCTACGTCAACAAGCACGGCGACCAACACCGCCACTGAAACTGCCACAGCCACTAACACAGCGACCGAGACGAGCACGGCCACTAACACTGCGACTAACACCGCCACTGAAACGGCTACCGAAACTTCCACAGCCACCAATACCGCGACCAACACAGCGACGGAAACGGCGACCGCTACTGCGACTAACTCACCGACTAATACCGCGACCTCAACAAGCACGGCGACTAATACGGCTACCGAGACTGCAACTGAGACAGCTACGAATACCGCTACTCAGACAGCGACTAACACAGCGACTAACACGGCTACCAACACGGCTACGGAGACCGCTACACAGACTGCTACAGCCACCAATACCGCCACCAACACCGCGACAGAAACGGCTACGGAGACCTCAACACCAACTAATACGCCCACGCAAACTTCAACATCTACGTCAACGCCGACACAGACGAACACAGCAACCAATACTGCTACCGAGACCTCGACGGCAACGAACACAGCTACTAATACCGCCACTGAAACGGCGACGAACACCGCCACACAAACAGCGACCAACACAGCTACTAATACTGCGACAAACACGCCGACCCAAACCGCCACCGAGACCGCTACTCAAACCGCTACCGAAACAGCGACACAGACTTCGACTGCGACCAATACCGCTACCAACACGGCCACCGAGACTAACACGCCCACCCAAACCAGCACACCAACCAGTACCGCTACCGAGACTAATATCCCCACCAGCACGGCTACTGAGACTAACACCGCGACGAACACCGCGACGGAAACCTATACTCCGACTGCGACGAGGACGGCAACCAGTACCGCCACCAATACGGCTACTCAAACCAGTACGTCCACTCAGACCAGCACGGCCACTGGAACGTCGGTGCCTACCAGCACCCTGACGAGCACGCCCGGTGCCTCAGCTACATCCACGGTTACGTCGAGCGCCACTACTGCCGCCACAAGTACCGGCACAAGCACGGGCACGCTTACACCCGCGGCTACGGCCTCCGGTACTAGCACGTACACGTACACGCCTACGGCGACCGCGTCAAACACTGCCCCGGCTAACGCTACGAGTACGGCTACCGCCCAGGCTGTCGCCACGGCTACTGTTACAGCCACAGTCACAACGCCTGCCTGCGAGCCGTTCACGGACGTAGAGCCTGGGGATACCTTTTACCAGTACATCAACTGCCTCTCTTGCCAGGGTGTGATTAGCGGCTACCCTGACGGTACGTACCGGGAAGAAGCCCCCATCAGCAGGGGGCAGATAGCCAAGGTGGTGAGTAATGCCGCAGGCTTCAACGAAGACCCAGGCGAGCAGATATACTCGGACGTAGCGCCCGGCTCGCCCTTCTACGCCTACATCAACCGGCTGACCAACAGGGGCATTGTGGGCGGCTACCCCTGCCCTCAGCGTCCGGGAGAGGCAGGGGGTGGGGGAGACGAGTGCAACCCCGAGAACCCGTCATTGTTCCGGCCCGAGCGAAACGCGACGCGCGGGCAGCTAGCCAAGATCGTGTCCAACGCCAAAGGCTTCTCGGAAGCAGTAAGCGGGCAGTATTATGCCGATGTGCCACCCAACGGAGAGGGCAGCCAGTTCTACCCGTGGATCATGCGCCTCACCAACAGGGGCGTCATGTCAGGCTACACCTGCGGCACCTCCGATCCCAGGAGCGGCCCTTGCGATAGCCAGAACAGGCCCTACTTCAGGCCGCAAAATGAGGTGACCAGGGGCCAGGCAGCCAAGATCGTGTCCAACACCTTCTTCCCCAACTGCCAGAGACCATAGGGCTAAAGGTTCGCCAGACCAGCAATTCATAGCGAAGGAGGGAGGTGGTACAGTGCTGTACCACCTCCCTCCTTGTTGGCGTACTCTACCCTTGGCAAGGTATGGCAGTTCGTCAGGCTCTCTGCATCAAGCCATCGAGTTCCGACTCCGTGAGAAAGCCCTGCGCGCCACCAACTGCGCCAATCTTATACGAAGCGAAGTACGTTGCCTTCTGGAGAGAGTCGTATGCGTCCCATGTCTTTGCGTAGAAGTGCACAAAGGCTGCGAACAGAGCGTCCCCTGCACCCACCGTGCTCACAACCTCTCGCGTGCGCACCGCTGGGACGCGCTCAAGCAGGCCCTCGCTCTTGACCAACAGCAGCGCGCCCTCCGCTCCCAGGCCAATTACTACGATCTCGGTGCCGTACTTGCGCACCACGCGCCGCGCCCACTCTTCGGGAGCGCATGGCAGCCCTGCATCGCTCATGAAGAGGATGCTGGTGTGGCGCATGAAGTCGGCGTTGTATTCGTCGTCCAGGCTGGAGATCACGTGAACGTCGGTAGCGATGGTCCTCCCCGACTGGTGGGCCAGCGCCAGAAAGGGACGAGAGAAATTGATGTTGGCTAGCACCGCTATGTCGTGCGGCCCGGTGCTTTCTAGCGCGGCTTGGAACCGTTCGAGAGGGTACGTTTGCTCCTGTATATCCTTGAGGTCGGTGTTTACCTGCCTCCTGCCTTGCTTGTCGAAGAGGATGGCCGATTGCGGCGTTTGTCTCAAAGTCCGAAGCACGAAATCGCTGTTGATGCGGTTGCTCGCAAGGTCGGCCTCGACCACTTTGCCCTGGAAATCATCGCCAACCAGGGAAAGCAAGGTGACGTTGCTGCCCAGCGTGGTAAGCGCCCTGGCTAGGTTGTACCCCACGCCTGAAACGGTCGTGTTGACTCCGAAAAAGGGGTACCGCACGGGACTGTACTCAATGGGGAAAGTGTCGATTTGTACGGTAGTCTCCAGGTTGATAAGCCCGGAAACTAGGATGTTGGGCATAACGTGGCTCCGGTTCTGCGTAGTGTTTCTAGAAGCTATGTCAACAATGATAGCAAGGAACATTAGCACCAAGGTAGCGACTTTGTCATTTCGAACGGAGTGAGAAATCTCGTCCTCCACCGTTATGTTACTGCTTTCTTGTGGTACGAAGTGACTGAAAGTAAGGTGTTACTATGTGCTGGGGGACGAGATTTCTCACTCCGTTCGAAATGACAAAGAAGGAGCCATGTGCTGATGTCCGACAGTGTTGGTTTTTGCTGGCTTCTAGTATTGTCACACTCCTAGGAACTCGAAAGCCCTGCGCAGGTAAGGGCCGAAGTCCGCCGGGTATGCATGGGAGATGCCCGGAATAACCTCTAATTGGCAGGCAATTCCCGCCTCGTTCAGCAGCCGGACCGTCAGTCTCGTGCTCTCAATGGATTGCGCCTCCTCGCGTTCTCCCACCAGGATGTAGCCACGCAGCCCGCGTGCCGCAGCCCCAAGCATGAGAGGTTGCCAGCCCTCCGGCTCCGACATGAGCGGCCCGCCGGGGCCGAGCAGGATGAAGCCACGCACCAGCACCGTGCCCGTCAGAGCGACACGCAAGGCAGTCTCGCCACCCAGGGAGAACCCGGCTATGACAGCGCGGCTCTCGTCAATGTTATATTGCGCCGCGAGCTTGCCGAACGCTTCAGCAACGTCGCGCACGGCGGTTGCCTGGTCGTCCCAGAGGTACCTGCCGCGCCCGCCTACCTGCGACGACTGCACGGCGGCCAGCAGCCAGCCTTCGTTTACCACCGCACGCCAACCCTCCAGGGCGCTCTTGCCGTCCCTGTTGTTGCCGTGCAAAGCGACGACGAGCGGGCATGGGCGCTCTGTAGAGCAGCCGCCATCCGGTTGCGCGACCAACGTCCAGGGGCCGCTACCCAGTTCAGCCTGCTTGGCCTTCGCGGTTTCCACGAGGCGCTCGAAGTCCGGCATGCCCTGTAGCGAGGCGTAAGATGGCGAGTCCCGCAACACCCGTTCGCCGTACCAGTCGCCACGCTCGAACGCCTCCTGTATTAGCCGGACTGCCAGGTCAGGTCTGTCCATGCGCGCGGCCATGCAGGAGCGCAGGTAGAGGATGAAGTGGGCATTCTCCAGGTCATCGAAGCGGCCGTCATGAGCCGTCAGCAGGTCGTATAAAGCGGCGTACTCTCCCTCCTGGAAGAGTCGCATTATTTCCCGGTTCAATTCCTCGAATGTATCAAATGGCATAGTATCTCCAAAATTCTCTTACGGTTACGTAGCGTCATGAAGGCTCACTAGAAACTTTCTGACAAAGCTTGAGTCTGAGAAGAGCACATCAGCCACTGCTTGTCATTTCGAACGGAGTGAGAAATCTCGTCCCTCACCAGAATGTTACTGTTTTCTTGTGGTACAAAGTGACTAAAAGAAAGGTGCTATTTGGGTGCTGACGGACGAGATTTCTCACTTCGTTCGAAATGACAGGGTGGGGCTTGGTTGCTTGTATTTGGCTACGGTACTCATCAGATAGCTTGTAGCCGACTAGTTCGCGAGCTAAATAAGCCTGCCCGGCTCTTGTCCAGGATAACACTGGCAATTCGCGCTCACATCAACCTTTGGGTAGATTCTCCCGACATAGCTCTGACGATGCACGTTTATGATACTTGCGTCCGTCCACTCGTGACTTGATAATGTATCAAGTATTCTCAGGCAAATTTCCATTGTGTAGAGGACGAAGTGCATAGAGTTGCTCTTGCTACATACAGAGACCTGCCGCTGCTTTGCGACGATGACAGGCTCCTGTTGGACTATCTAAACCGGCACGGGGTACAGGCCGAGGCGGTTGTGTGGGACGCGGACGACACGGCTTGGAGAAGCTTCGACTGCGTCGTGCTCAGGTCGTGCTGGGACTACCACCTGCGGCCTACGGAGTTCGCGGAGTGGGTAAAGGGGCTTGCGGCGGCACAAGTCCCTATGTTGAACCCGGCCCCAACGGTGCTGTGGAACATGGACAAGGCGTACCTGCAAGACCTCGACCGCGACGGGGTTAAAGTCGTGCCGACCGTCTGGCTGCGTAATGGGGAGCCTGTGGACCTTCATGCCATACTTGAGCGCCACGCCTGGGACGAGGCCGTGATAAAGCCGAGCATATCGGCCACCGCTTTCAAGACGTGGCGCACCACACTTTCGGAAGCCAGTGAGCATGACGCTGAATTGCAACAGATGCTGGCGGGTGCGGACCTCTTAGTGCAGCCTTTCATCAAGGAAGTGGCGGAAAAGGGAGAATGGTCGCTGGTTTTCCTGGGGGGAGAATACAGCCACGCCGTGCTCAAGCGCCCCCGCGAGGGCGATTTCAGGGTGCAAGAAAAGTTCGGCGGGTCCGCCAGGCGCGAGACGCCACCGGATGAGCTTGTGGCGCAGGCGAGTGATGTGCTAGCGCGCTCCGGTAAGCCGTGGAGCTACGCCAGGGTGGACGGTGTAGATGTCGAGGGCGAGCTGGTGCTGATGGAGCTTGAGCTTATCGAGCCGTATCTCTTCCTGGCCGAGCACCCCCAGGCGGCACAGAGGTTCGCGGAGGCCATAGTGCGGCAAATGGCCT
>JALZHI010000153.1 GCA_030913985.1 Chloroflexota bacterium
GTGATAGGGAGGGTCAGGTTGGCGGGGGTGGCCGGCGGGTGAGGGGCAATTTCGGGGAGCGTGCTGGAGGGGGCTACGCTTTCGGCTTGCGGCTCGTGTTCCTCGGTCTCGGACATGCCCCTGGCAAAGCGGACGAAGGCAGATTGCTCCTGTTCGGGCACGCCCAACTCTTCGGCCAGCAGCCTGGCTATCTGCCTTGATGGGCGGCGAGTACCGGCCTCTAGCTTCTGGATGGCAAAGGGGCTACAGCCCACACGGTCGGCAAGGTCGAGCTGCGTGAGGTCGAGGTCTTTGCGGCGCTTCTTGAGCCACTCGCCAAATGCAAATCCACCGTTCAAAGGCAGAGCACGTCCCTTCGTTGGTCTTGGGGATATTATACGCGAGACGATGGACGATAGACGATGGACGATGGACGAAAGGCGTATAGTTGTGTTCCTTTGTCGCCCGTTGTTCTTCTGTATGGAGGTGGTATATTGGTACAAACACATACCATGTAAGGCAGCAAGCGCGAATGCTAATACTCGTTTTCAACTGTGGTAGCTCCAGCCTGAAATTCGACCTGGTAGAAGTGGGAGGCAATTCTCCCGCGTACAGTGTCAACAAGGTGGCTAACGGCACGGTAGATCGCATCGGCCCAGAAGCCACTATCAAGTTTAGCTCTCCCCAGGGGTCTTACCCCGCCCGCAAAGTAGCCGCGGCGAACCACAAGGAGGCAGTGTCGCAGGCGCTGGAGGCGCTGGCGGGTGTCTCCGGCGGCCTTGAAGCCCTGGACGCGAAGATTGGCGCGATAGGGCATAGGGTGGTACAGGGAGGTGGGGTGTTCGCCCAGCCGACGTTAATAACGGGAGTGGTCCTCAAAGAAATAGAGGGGCTGAATGAGCTAGCGCCGTTGCACAACCCCGCGGCGGTGGCCGGTATCCGGGCGGTACTGGAGGTGTTCGGCAGCGACACGCCCAACTACGCCGTGTTCGATACAGCTTTCCACAGCACCCTGCCGAAGCATGCCTACACCTACGCGCTGCCGCACGAACTGGCGGAGAAGCATAGGATCAGGCGCTACGGCTTTCACGGCACGGCCCACGAGTACATGCTGCTCCAGTACAGCCATGCGCGGGGCATACCGCCCTCAGAAGCCAACATCATCACGCTGCAACTGGGCAACGGCTGTTCGGCTGCGGCTATCAAGGGAGGGCGCTCGGTGGACACGTCGATGGGCTTCACGCCGCTGGAAGGCCTGGTGATGGGCACCCGCTCAGGCGACCTCGACCCTGAGATCGTAGGCTACCTCGCCGAGAAGGAAGGCGTTGAGGTCGCCCAGGTTGAGGACTGGCTGAACAAGCGAAGCGGTTTACTCGGCGTGTCGGGCCGCACGTCCGATATGCGCGACCTGCTGGCGGCTATGGAGACGGACGCGCGGGCCAGGCTAGCTGTGGAGATATTTTGCTACCGGGCGAGAAAGTACCTGGGGGCGTACATGGCGGCCCTCGGCGGGACGGACGGTGTGGTGTTCGGGGGCGGCATCGGCGAAAACGCCCCACTCCTACGCGACCGCATCTGCGCAGACCTGGCGTGGTGCGGGCTGGAGCTTGACGCCGCCCGCAATGCCGCCGTGGTGGGCAAAGCGGGGGTGATTAGCAGCGACGCGTCGAGGGTGATGGTGTATGTTGTGCCGGTGGACGAGTCGCTGCTTATCGCGCGGCACGTTGTGGGGAGTGTGGTAGGGGAGGGTATGGGGTAACCCCGACTATACCCGCACAGGACGAGCGCCCTGCCGCAATTGGTAGCTCATCCGGTAGTATTCCCCTGCTCGTTCGTGTTCGCCCCGGCCTTTCAGCGCCTCGGCGTAGCTGTAGATGATCTCACTACGTGTTTCTTCAAAGCTTGTTTGTTCTATTGTGGCAATTGCTTGGCTGAATAACTTGTCCGCTACATCTGGGTTGTGCCGTGCTTCTTCTATTTGTGCTGCAACATGTAGAGCGTCTGCATACGAGCGAAGAGCGGTCCCTCTTGCCTGCATATCTCGAATCGGTATCTTGTGGCAGCCAGCCTCTCCAAGCTTAATACCTTGCCTTGCGTATTCGGCAGCTTCATCTAGTTGACCTAGGGCGCGTGCCAGCCGTGCGAAGTCCTGGTATAGAATACCCATCAGTATTTCTTCATCTTCGCCCTTCAGGAGCTTTTTAGAACGTTCCAGCATCTGTAAGGCATCTTCATATTGCCCATCCTCTATGTTCATTTCGGCCAAGTTCACGCAAATAGAGGCTATTGAGCATACATCACCCTCGGCTTCGTAAATCTCCAGCGCCTTCAGCCCGCACAATTTAGCCCGCGTCCTGTCTCTCAAAGCTCTATAAGCCATCATCATTCCCCAGTAAACGCGGGCTTGTGGCTTTACATCATGGAGGTTCTGTAATACTCGTAAAGACTCTTTATTGAAGCGGATAGCCTCCTCGAAGTGGTTGAGCGCCCAATGTGCGTTCGCAAGGTTGCGACAGATGCTTAAACGCAGATTCAAGTCCTTGACCATGCCGTCCTCGGCTGCCCTCAAACCTTCCTTGTGCTCTAGTAGAGCCCGTTGCGGCTGCCCCTGGAGATAATAAGCTACACCTAGGAGATTACGCACTCGAGCTACAGTTTCCAAGTGTGGGCCAACCTGAAGGAGAGCCATCTCTAACTCAGTTTGGCCTTCGGCTAATTTACCCAGCGGTAGGTAAGCCCTCCCACGTAAGTAGGGGATGCGATAGCGAGCCTGCCATGACAGGTGCTCCATGTACGGGAGAACACTTTGTTCGGCTTTGTTGATAAGTTCCAAGGCTTCTTCTGTGCGGTGCTTGTCAATCAGCGGTTTGGCGTAATCAAGCTGGAGGTGTAAATCCTCCTCAATGGCTCGTAAGTCTGGCTCCGTCTCAAGTTTAGCTTGCACCTGAAGAAGTTCGGTGACTGGTACGACAAAGTGTCGGGCCAAAGCTTCCAAGGCTATATGAGAAGGTAGGACTGCCCCGCGCTCCAGCGCGTCCACATAGTTTCCACTGAGTTCGGGCTCTCCTAGTTCTTCCAGACTCAACCCTCTAGCCAAACGAGCTTCACGTATAAACTGGCCGAGTGTCTTGATTGTGTCGTCGTACTGCGAGGCGCTCATAGCAGATGCCTCCTCATTGGTGGCTTTGAGAAACGGCTCTTCCTAGTGTGACGATAGACTTACAGGTTCTTGCTCATTTTAACTCTGCTTAGTTGCAATCACAAGCCCTCAATGTGACGTTGCTCATAATCACTTGGCAGTTACTCGCTCGAACAACAGGGCATGCTCTTGCGGGCCCCAACATGCAGTGGTAGACTGATTTAGTAGTACAGGTATAGGTTGGGTCACAGGTATAGGTAGGGTCAGAAATATGGAAACCGAGACGTTGAAAAACGATATCTTTCCTACCATCCAGCGATGGCGCGAAGCTGGCGAGCAGGTGGCAATAGCCACGGTGGTGCGTGTAATCGGTACGGCTCCCAGGCGAGAAGGGGCCAAGATGGCAATATCTTCGGGCGGGGCCCTTGTGGGTTCTGTAAGCGGGGGCTGTGTAGAAGGGGCTGTGGTGGAGGAAGCGCTACGAGTGCTCAAAGAAGGCAAGCCCAAACTCGTGCGGTACGGCATCAGCGCCGATATGCTCACTGACGTAGGCCTCTCATGCGGCGGTACGATAGACGTATTTGTCGAGCCACTAGACTGGTGACGATGACGAAGCAGTGAAGCTATGTCTATCTACTCTCTGCTGAACAAGCTAATCGCGGAGAACAAGCCTGCCGCCATAGCCACTGTAGTCTCCGGGCAGAAGGCGGGCACCAAGATGCTCGTGTTCGGGGGTGCCATGGCCGCAGGCGGAATCCACCCCGATCTCGACTCGCTCATCTCCGCTGACGCCTGGAACTTACTTGCGGAGGGACGTAGCGAGATCCGCACTTACACGCTTTTGGGCGAAGCGTTAGAGGTATTTCTTGAGACCTTTCCGCCTCCGCTTCGATTGGTCATAGTAGGTGCGGTGCACGTAGCGATACCTTTACATCGTATAGCCAAGATGCTCGGCTACCATGTGACGGTGGTGGATGCACGCGGAGTGCTCGCCACCGCCGAACGTTTTCCCCTGGCTGACCGTCTCACAGTCGAATGGCCGGACGATGCGATGAACGCTCTCGACCTTGATAGTAGCACATCGGTGGTAGTGCTCACACATGACCCTAAGTTTGACATCCCGGCCCTGGTGACTGCTCTCAACTCGCCTGCTCGGTACGTAGGGGCCATAGGTAGCCGTTCTACCCACCGACAGCGCATGGATACCTTGCGCGCTGAAGGTGCCACAGACGAGCAATTAGCTCGCATCCATGCTCCTATTGGCTTGGACATTGGAGCGCAGAGTCCTGCCGAGATCGCTCTTGCTATCATGGCTGAAATCGTGGCATCCCAAAGGGGTAAGGACACTGGTCTGCGCGCAGCTAAGAGATGATAGAGGCTATCACAGTAGTCCCTTCACTAGCCCGCCATCCACCTGTATGGTCGTGCCCGTGATATAAGAGGCCTTGTCTGAGGCGAGAAACACCGCAAGTGCAGCGAGTTCCGATGGCTCACCGTATCTGCCTAGCGGAATATTTTCAATCTGGGCCTGCTTCGCTTCTTCCTCACTGATGCCTAGAGCAAAAGCGCGGTTGCGGTCAAGGGAACGTACACGGTCAGTGTCAATGCGGCCAGGGGCAATGTTGTTGACCGTAATACCATAGGGCGCTAGCTCGGTGGCAAGCGTTTTCGCCATGCCAATTACACCCGCCCTCAGCGAGTTGGAGAGTATCAGGCCCTCTATGGGCTGCTTGACGGAGGTAGAACTGAAGTTGATGATGCGCCCTCGGCCGCTTGCTTGTAGGTAAGGTAGAGCAGCGCGTATAAGGCGCACGACGCTAAGCAGGTTAGCTTCGAACGCACCCTGCCATGTTTCGTCCAAGTGCTTCGTAAAATCGCCGGGTGGTGGACCTCCTGCGTTCGTGACCAGAACGTCAATCCTCCCGAACCGTTCCACGGCAGCTCCTATAACGGTCGTTATACCCTCCTCTGTGCTCACGTCCGCAGGCAGTGCTATTATTTCCACTCCAGTGTGCCTGCGTATCTCTCTTGCCGCATCCTCTAACTGCTCCGCACCCCTGGCGCACATCACTAGGTCTGCCCCTTCCTGAGCTAATCCTAGTGCCGTGGCTTTGCCTAACCCCCGACTGGAAGCCGAAACAACCGCTACTGCATCCTTAAGCCCCATATTCATATATAGCCTCCTTCTGTAAATAATGACTCCACCATTATAGACACAGATGTAAGGAGACAACTCCGCAGAGCATGCCTGAGTGAGGCTGTGAGGACCCACGGAATATAACGTTCTCAATAGCGAAAGACATGAGCCGCCCTGTAGTTAAGGATGGCTCATGTCTTATTGGCTTAAGGTTGATCTCTATCTCACCTTGGATCCCCAACAGAAAACTTAGGGGATTGCAGTGGGAGTCGGCGTAGGAGTTGCCAAGTCGGGGTCTGGGGGAGGATCATCATACTCGGGAGGAGGGTTAGGGCCTGCATAGGCCGCAGGTACATCGCTCACCAAACCGTACTGGTGAGCGCCGAAGCCACCGAATGCAGACAGACCGAATACCAGGAATAATAGCGCGCCAACCACAGCTTTCTTTGCACCCTTTGACATTTCCATCGCTTCCTTTCGTCTGAAATCAGACACACGAAGGCACCTCGTGACATAGAAGCGTTTAGGTAAGGGGACGCTTCTCGTCGCGTGATAGCCTGTTGATATGTTGTTCGCAGCGCTTCTTAGGTCGAAGCTGCTGCACTGGTCAGATTATAGGTGCAGCCATCATGTTTGTCAAGTGTTATTAGATTTAACGTCTAAATACATAAAGACACAACTTACCTGACACAGTTTGGCAGGCGAGGGAGCGGAGCCACGGCTGGGAACTGTGGGGCTAGTGGCATACCTTGTGCTTCCCACATGCGGGTAACCTTGCCGCATGCCCACCGCATGGGGTGCTATATGCCAGTTATGGAATGAAATAGATTAGGGGGCGCATTTGCCTGGACACGACATTATCGTAGTTGGGGCTTCCGCAGGGGGCGTGGAAGCCCTCTCCACCCTGGTAAGGGGCCTTCCTAAGGACTTGCCTGCTGCGGTCTTTGTGGTGCTTCATGTTTCGCCCGAAAGCCCCAGCATGATGCCCAGGATCCTCAGCCGTGCGGGCAATCTCCCCGCGTCTCACCCGCAGCATGGGGAGGAGATCAAGCCCGGCCACATTTACGTAGCGCCGCCCGACCACCACCTCCTGGTGCATAAGGGCCACGTGGGCGTGGTACACGGCCCCAAAGAGAACCGGCACAGGCCCTCCGTGGACCCCCTCTTTCGCTCTGCCGCCCGCTGGTACGGACCTCGCGTGGTGGGCGTGGTGCTTACCGGCGCGCTCGATGACGGCACCGTGGGCATGATGGCCGTCAAGCAGCGCGGGGGGCTGGCGGTCGTGCAGGACCCGGTCGAAGCGCTCTACCCCAGTATGCCTATGAGCGTCATGCAAAACTGCAAAGTAGACTATGTGTTGCCCCTCTCCGACATTCCGGCCCTGTTAGCGAAACTGGCAGCCACGCCTGCCGAAGAGGAAGGAGCGTACCCTTTGACCGATAAGCTAGACCTGGAGGTCCAGATAGTGGAGGGGCTGGACAGCCACCCGGAAGTGCTGGACCGCCTCGGCACCCCTTCCTACTTCACTTGCCCTGAGTGCCACGGCACCCTCTGGGAGATGCGAGACGACAACCTGCCGCGCTTCAGGTGCCGCACGGGGCACGCCTACACGGCGGAGAGCATGCTGGCCGAGCACAACGAGTCGATGGAAGCTGCGTTATGGGCCGCCGTGCGCGCCCTGGAGGAAAGCGTTACCCTCTCACGCCGACTGGCCGAGCGCGCCCGCACGCATAACCATTCCATCGTGGAGAAAAGGTTCAACGACAAGGCCGCGGAGACCGAGCGTGACGCTAACCTTATCCGCAACCTGCTCTTCAGCCGGAGGGAGATCACCGAGCAACCCGACCTTACCGCGGCAAGCTAGTCAGCCTCGCAGGGGTTGACAGCCATCGCCCCGAGGCACTAAGATTGGAACTGGCGTCCTGAGCCTGTGGACTATTTCGGAAGTGTCGTACTTCAGCTATTCACCATTGGAGTGCCGCCTGATCTGTATACAGGTGTTTTCGCGTCCGCTGCTTGTCACCACACCACTAGATTAGAAAGGGCTTTATATGCCTCGTAAGAGCAGGAGCAAGGACGCGAACGATACGCCCCAGGATGCTCAACAAGACACTGAGCAAGACATCCAGGACTTCGAGGGCTTTCAGGGCTTCGAGGAGGACATCGAGCAGAGCCAGGACGGCGGGCCAAAGGCCGATAAGGCGCACCGTCTGGTCGTGATCGGTTCGTCGGCGGGGGGCATACAGGCGCTGAACGTGTTCGTCACCACCCTACCCAGGGACTTCCCGGCCCCCATCGTGCTCGCCCAGCACCTCGACCCTAACCGGCCCAGCAACCTCCCGGCTATACTGGAGCGCCGCTCTACGCTGCCCATAGTCACTGTCACCGGCAGCACCAAGCTTGAGGCGGGCAAGATTTACGTGGTCGCCGCCAACCGCCACGTAACAATAGCTGACGGCCATATCGAGATCCTGGAGAACCTGGGGGACCGCCCCAAGCCTTCAATCGACCTGCTGCTCAAAACGGCGGCGGAGTCTTACCGGGACCACCTGATCGCCGTGGTGCTCACGGGTGCGGGCAACGACGGCGCGGCGGGGGCGGTAGAGGTGAAGAACGCGGGCGGCTACGTCGTGATACAGAACCCCAGCACGGCCCGCTACCCCTCCATGCCAATGGCCCTCCCTCCCACCGCGGTGGACCGTGTTGCCGACATAGAGAACCTGGCCGCCACCCTGGTGGACCTCCTGAGGGGCAGCGTCTTACCGCCGTTAGATCAACTGCCGGATGATGCTCTACAGGATATCCTGGCTGTGGTCCAGCGCCAGGCGAATATCGACTTCCGGCAGTACAAATCAACCACTATATTGCGACGCATCTCGCGGCGCATGGTCGTTACCCGTACCGCCAGCCTTATCGATTACCGGGACTACCTGAGGAGGCACCCCGACGAGGTGGTCGAGCTTGCAAAGGCGTTCCTCATCAAGGTTACCGAGTTCTTCCGGGACCCGGAGGCCTTCGATTACCTGAGAACCGAGGTGCTGCCGCAATTAATTGAGCGCGGGCGCTCCAGCGGTAAAGTGCTGCGCTTCTGGTCGGCGGGCTGCGCCACCGGGGAAGAGCCATATTCCCTCGCCTTGCTGCTCGCCGACCTGCTCGGCCACGAACTGGCCGAGTGGAACATAAGGATATTCGCGACCGACGTGGACGAAGACGCTATCAACTTCGCCCGGCGGGGCCTCTACCCTGAGAACCTGTTGAACAACCTCCCCGAGGGGTACCGCGCGCAATACTTCAAGAGGCTGGACCAGGGCTTCCAGATTTCCAAGCTGTTGCGCCAGATGGTCATATTCGGCCAGCAAGACCTGAGCCGGGGCGTGCCGTTCCCCCGCGTGGACATGGTGCTCTGCCGCAACCTGCTCATCTACTTCAAGCCGGAAACCCAGCAGCAGGTGCTGGAGATGTTCGCCTTCTCGCTGCACCAGACGCAGGGCTTCCTCTTCCTGGGCCACGCTGAGACGGTGCGGCCCTCGCAGGCAAACTACGAGCAGATGCACAAGCGTTGGAAGATTTATCGCTGCATCCGCGCTAATGGGCCTTCCGCGGACGGGCGACTGCGGCAACTGCCCGCTGAAGGCCACGACCGGCGCGTAGTTGAGCAACTCAGGTCTCTCGCTTCCAGGACGATAACGCGTCCCGAGCCTCTCGGCCACGACGCTGAGATGTCGAACCTGCGCAGGTTCAACGAGATCGTGCTTCGCCACCTGCCGGTGGGTGTGGTCGTTGTGGACCGCAACTACCGTATAGTGTCGATCAACTCCGCCGCACGCAGATTGTTAGGTGTGTTAGAGGTCGGTACGGAGCAGGACTTCCTTCATGCGGTGCGCGGGCTGCCCTATGCAGAGGTGCGCCGGGCTATTGACGAGGCGTTTCGCGAGTGTACCACACTGGTAATGCAGGAGCTAGAGCTTGACCCCAGGGCCGGGGGAAGCGGGTTTTACATTACCCTCACGATAGTGCCCGTGGAAGCCGAGCGCGATGGGTCGGGGCCGGACTTGCACCTCATATGCGTGCAGGACGTGACGGCCGATGTGGAAGCGCGCCGCAGCCTGGAGTCGATCCAGGCAGAGCAGAAGGAACTACTCAACGAAATCCAGGTCACCAATAGGCGTCTGAGCGAAATGAACAAGGACTTGCAGGACGCCAACGAAGAGCTACAGGCGGCTAACGAAGAACTGATGCTCGGTCAAGAGGAGCTACAGGCTACAAACGAAGAGTTCGAGGCCACCAACGAGGAGCTACAGGCTACAAATGAGGAATTGGAGACCAACAACGAGGAGCTACAGGCCAGCAATGAAGAGCTTGAGACTACCAACGAGGAGCTAATCGCACGCACGTCCGAGCTGCAAGATATGACGGAGGTGCTCGCGACCGAGCGCCGCAGGCTGCTGGAAATGGTAGAGCACGCCCCGTTCTACATACTCATGCTGCGCGGCCCCAACCTGGCGATTGACGCGTTCAACCCCAGTTGCGCCCGTTTGTTCGAGATCGAGGGCCGCGAGGTAGCGGGGATGCCCTTCGAGGAGATGCTGAACCGGCTGGCCCCTGAAACTCAATCATTGAGAGACATCGTGCGCGGCTTACCTGCAAAACCAGGTCGAAGTTGCGGCCAATATCCCCACCCTGGTGCCGGATGATGAAGGGGGCACGGCGATACGCAACTTTACCTATACGGCTATTCCGATGCACGCCGCCAACGGCAGGGTAGACGGTGTGGCTCTATACGGGAACGACCTCACCCTCCGAATTGCGGACGTGTTCCCGGATGACCTGTCCGACGATGAAGCCGGCGATGCGAGCGACTGAGGGGCACTGGTAGCATGGACACCAGCAACAGCCAGGGGCAATCGAAGCTCAAGCGCTACAAGGTGCTGCTTATCAACGACAACCTTGAGGAGGTAGTGTCTATCAGGCGCGCCCTCAGCAGGTCGGTGCACACTCGATTCGAGGTGCGTCACGCTGACTGGCTGAAGGGGGCGATTGAGGCGCTACTTACAGAGCAATTCGACGTGGTACTTGCCGATTTGTTCCTGCCCGACAGGTCCGGCGTGGAGGTCATTCGTGAGCTTCATGACCTGGAACCGGACGTGCCTATCGTGGCGACGGCCAGGAGCGGTTCGGAGAGGATATCCTCGGAAGTCATGTCAGTGGGGGCCGAGGATTACTTCCACATAGAGGCCGAGACCGTCAGCGAGAGCAATTTGCTCGCCCGCGTGGTGCGCCGCGCCGTCGAGCGCAGGGAGCTTGCCAACAGGCTCAACTTCCTGCACTACGCCACTGATATGCTCTCCTCGTCGCTCGACTTGAACGCCACCGTCATGGCAATCGAATCGTTGGTGGTGCCGCGGCTGGCCGATTGTTGCGTGCTAGAGTACCTGGATGGCCTGGGGAGACCGGCGCGAGTGGCGTTCTGCGGTACTCGAACCTGGGAGGCCCCGATCCGGAGCGGTGAAGGCAGCTTGCTTGCTGCCTTCACCGCCGATGGTTCGGACCACCATCTCACCTGGTCGCCGGTGGTGCCCAGCGTCTTGAGTAGGGGAGAGGCGGAGCTATTCGAGGATATAGACGAGCAGACGCTCCGAGTGTTCGCCCACACGCCCGAACATTACAAAAAGCTGCTAGCCCTTGGGATCAGGTCGCTGATTATAACACCGCTCAACTCGAGTGGTAACTCGGTGGGCAGCCTTACGTTAGTGACTCTCGGCGACCGTCGCAGCTACAGGCCCGACGATCTCTTGCTGGTCAAGGAGTTCTCCCGCAGGTGCGCCGTGGCCCTGGACAACGCCATCCTATACGAAAAGGTGGAGACGGCGTTGGAGGCCCAGGAGGAGCTTCTGGCCCGCGTATCTCACGACCTGCGCACGCCGCTCACCTCCATACGCGCCGGGCTGGGCTTGCTGGCAATGAACGTCGAGGGCAAGCTGTCGGCCAATGAAATGTCGCTGCTGAACAACGCCAAGCGAGGAGCCGAACGCCTGGGGCTGCTGGTGAACGACCTGCTGGCCCATAACGAAATCGCCCGGAATGGGCATGGGTTCGAGAAAGAGCGTATTGACCTTTGTGTTATAGTCGGGGATGCGGTCCTGCTGTTGCGGCCCCTGGTAGAGGGCAAGAACCAGCAACTCTATGTGGACCTGCCGGGGCCGCTGCCTTACCTGGGTAACGGCAAACTGCTAGGGCAGGCGATCACCAACCTGCTAGACAACGCTCACATGCACACCCCGGCAGGGACGGAAATAGTGGTCTCGTGCCGCGTCACGCCCCCCGAAGTGTTGCTGCTCATACAGGACCAGGGGCCGGGCATAGAGCCGGAGCTGCACGAAGCGATCTTTGAGCGTTTCTACAAGGCCCCCTCCGCGAGGCGTGGCAGGGGGTTGGGGCTGGGCCTCACGATAGCCCGCACCGTCGTGGAGATGCACGGCGGCAGGCTGTGGGTCGAAAGCACGCCGGGCCAGGGCACCACCTTCTTTATCAGCCTGCCCCAACCGGGCGAGCAGGAAGCAGAAGAAGCGGAAGAAGCAGAAGAAGCAGAGGTATCCGAGACTTCAATGACGAGCTAGGAGAATTGCTAGATGCCAATCACGGTATTGATAGTTGAAGACGAGCAGGACGTGGCCGAGTTGGTGTCGTACGGCGTTCGCATGAACTGGCCCGACTGCCAGGTGCTGCTTGCCGAGGATGGAACAGAAGCGCTCCGCCTGATAC
>JALZHI010000154.1 GCA_030913985.1 Chloroflexota bacterium
GGGTACGTGATGTCGTACCCTGCTCCTCTCTTTCTTAGAACCAAACAATCCTTAACTTGGCGCGTCCTTGGCGTCTTGGCGTCTTGGCGTTTCGTTCCTCTTTACGGTCCGGCGTTCTCAGCGTAGTAGATGCTGTAGATTACGTTGGCCGCGTCGTCGGTGACCAGGAGGGAGCCGTCGGGGGCGGTCATCACGTCCACGGGGCGGCCAAAGGCGTCTTCGCCCAGGAACCAGCCGGTGGCGAAGTCCTGCACCATCTGGTCGCCCGCCGAGGTGTCGGGTTGGCCGTCCTTCATCTGGATGCGCACGATTTTGTAGCCGGTGGGCACGGTGCGGTTCCAGCTACCATGGAAGGCCACGAACATGTCGCCCCGGAACTGCTCCGGGAAGCTCTCGCCCGTGTAGAAGTCCAGGCCCAGGGGTGCCGAGTGGGCCTGCATTTGCACGGCGGGCACCCCGGTCTTTTCACAGTAGCCCGCAGGTGGGTTCTGGGTCTCGTCGGGTATGCGCTCGCCGTAGCAGTAGGGCCAGCCGTAGTCGGTGTCCTCTTTCACGTTGTAGATCGTCTCTGGCGGCACGTCGTCGCCCAGGCTGTCGCGCCCGTTGTTGGTGGCCCAAAGCTCTCCAGTGCTGGGGTGAAACTCCAGGCCCACTGCGTTGCGCAGACCCTTGGCGTACACCTTCTCGAACTGCCCCTCAGCCGAGTAGCGGAGGATGGCCGCGCGCTTGGGGTCGTCTTCCACGCACACGTTGCACGATGAGCCTGCCGACACGTAGAGTTGCCCGTCGGGTCCGAAGGCGAGGGTGCGGGTAGCGTGCCCGCCGCCGGAGGGTAGGTCCCTGGCAAGCACCTGGCGGTCGTCGGCCACACCGTCGCGGTTGCCGTCCTGCAAACGGATGATCTCCGTCTCGGTGGCGACGTACACCGCGCCGTCCTGGAACTCGATACCGTGCACGCCGGGCAGGTTGTCCGCGAACACCTTGACCTCGTCGGCCACTCCATCTTTGTCGGCGTCCGGCAGCGTGACCACCTGACCCGCGCGCCTCACCGTGGCGTACACCACCCCTTCCGGCGACAGCCCAAGCCAGCGCACGCCCGACAGCCCGGCAGCGTACACCTTGATATGGAAGCCCGGTGGCAGGTTGATGCTACGCTCCTGGGCGAGGGCACCCTGGCGGGTTGTGTCGTTGGTCTCCACGGTCACGGGTGCGAGTTCCAGCGGTCCATCAGGCGCGGCTTGCGTTGTAGGCGACGGCTCCACAATGGGGCTGGGTGCCTGCGTTGGTTGCTCGGTGGGTGCGGTGGTCGGCTCCACTGCCGGGGTGGGCTGGGTGGCAGCAGGCGTCTCGGCACCTGCCGCCGGGATGGTCGCGGTAGGGGTGGGCGTTGCCGTTCCCTGGTCGCATGCGCTCAAAAGGATGAGGCCGGACAGGGCAAGGCCCAATAGCATTCTTGATTTCACTCTTGTATGTTCTCCTGTCTATCGTGGAGGGAAGGGGCAATACGTACAATGCAAGTTCTGTTCCGAGGGGACGACTGACTAGCTGTTAGTTGTTAGTGATCGGGTAGAACCTAACAATCATAACCTTGGCGTGGTCCTTGGCGGGCTTGGCGTGTTGGCGGTTTATTCTCCCATTATCCATCGTCCTCTGATGGTATAATGAGTTACCGCGTGCAACAATCCCCACTCCTCGGTTTTCAAATCTCCTTTTGCGTAGTCAGGAGCGAATAATGCATTTGAAGCAGCGTCTCGCCGCTTTATTCTTCCTTGTCGTGCCCCTCTTGTTGGGCACTTTCAACGGTAATTCGGGGCTAGCTTCCCACGTCGTCAGCCAACGTGCCGGCCAGCAGACCCAGGCCCAGCTAGTGCAGTCGGTGGTCGGGCAGGTGTCGAACACCGAATTGCTCGACCTGGTAAAGCGGCTGAGTGGGGCCTTGCCCGCGATGGTTGGCGGCAAGGAAGTCACCTTCCAGACCCGCTACACCCCCTCCGAGCATGGCACCCTCTCCGAGCAGTACGTCTACGAGTATTTCCAGGCGCTTGGCCTGGTCAGCAGCTACCACGCCTGGTCGGGCGGACCCTTTGGGTGCGCTGCTATCAACGGGCGCAACGTAATAGGCGAGATACCGGGCAGTAAGGAGCCGGGCCGCATCTACATATTCGGCGGCCATCTCGACAGCACGGCCCCCGACCCGATGAAGGCTCCCGGCGCTGATGACAACGCCAGCGGCACCTCGGCGCTGATGCTGGCCGCCAGGATATTCAGCAAGTACAAGCTCGACTACACGGTGCGCTTCGTGGCTTTCACGGGCGAGGAGAGCGGGCTGTGCGGCAGCAGAAGGTATGCTTCGGATGCCAGTTCCAGGGGCGAGGACATACGGGGCGTAATCAACGCGGATATGATCGCGTACGATGGCAACGGCGTGAGGGACGTGGAGATACACGCGGGGGTGCGGCCCGATTCTAAGGCCATTGCCGACATGCTGGTGTCCAACATCGATGCGTTCAACCTGGACCTGGTGCCCAACGTCTACACCGATGATGCGACCGACCGCAGCGACCACGCTTCTTTCTGGGCCAACAATTACCCTGCCGTGACAGTCGCTGAGAACGTCTTCAACGGTGACCCCAACCCCTACTACCACAGCATAATCTGCTGCGACACCTGGGACCACATGGACCTGGAGATGGCAGC
Source organism: Chloroflexota bacterium (assembly GCA_030913985.1). Taxonomy (GTDB): domain Bacteria; phylum Chloroflexota; class Chloroflexia; order QHBQ01; family JADMIH01; genus JADMIH01. The sequence continues at coordinate 2,698 of JALZHI010000154.1, forward strand.
CGACCTGACGAGGGCAATAGTAGCTAGCCTGGCGACCATGACCGGCATGCAGGCCCTTCCCACGCCGACGCCCGTGCCGGTGGTGCCTATACCCGGCACCGGCAGCTACAAGTTCCCCGAGACCGGCAAGACCGTGACGGGTATCTTCCTCGACTACTGGAACAGGAACGGCGGCCTGGCGCAGATAGGCTACCCCATCTCGGAGGTCATGGGCGAAGTGTCGGAGTTGAACGGCAAGCCCTATACCGTGCAGTACTTCGAGCGGGCGGTGCTGGAATACCACCCGGAGAACCAGCCTCCATACAACGTGCTGCTGTCGCAATTGGGGACGTACCAGTACAAGAAGAAGTACCCCAACGGCGCGCCCAACCAGCAGGCATCAAGTGTCGGGCAGGTTATGCGCTTCCCGGAGACGGGCAAGACGGTCGGTGGCAAGTTCGTGGAGTACTGGCGCTCGCACGGCGGGGTGGCCCTGCAAGGCTTCCCCATCTCGGAGGAGTTCACCGAGGTAAGCCCCCTCAACGGCAAGACGTACCTGGTGCAGTACTTCGAGCGAGCGGTGATGGAGTACCACCCGGAGAACCAGCCGCCGTACGACGTGCTCCTGTCGCAGTTGGGCACCTACCAGTACAAGCAGAAGTACAACGGGAGATAGCGGTCCGTCGGCCACCATCTACCTGGTAGAATCCTAGTGCGCCGCAACTCGCGATGCATAGGAGGTGAATATGGCTAACGAGGAGCATGTGCGGCTACTCAAGCAGGGTATTGTTGCCTGGAACACGTGGCGGGAGGATAACCCATCAGTGAGTCCAGACCTCTCGGATGCGGATCTGAGCAGAGCAACTCTCGTTGGGATTAATCTAAGTGGCGCGAACCTCGAAGGCGCAGACCTCCACCAAGCTAACCTCAACGGAGCGACCCTTAGCCGGGCCAATCTCACTGAAGCGTACCTTGCAGGGGCGAATCTCTTCGCAGCAAACCTCATTGGTGCAGCCCTCGGTGGGGCCAACCTCGCTGGAGCGTCTGCTAGTGAGGCCAACTTCAGCGGAGCTGACCTCAGTGGGGCGGATCTACGTATGATGGATCTGTACGCAACAGACCTTACCGGAGCAATTCTAAACGACGCCGAGTTTGACGCCACAGTATTAGCGAACCTAGACCTCAGTTCTGCAATTGGCCTAGACACTGCAATACATACGGGACCTTCGAGCATGGGCATTGATACGCTCTACCGCTCGAACGGCGCAATTCCAGAGGTGTTCTTGCGTGGCGTTGGCATCTCCGACACCTTCATCCAATACGTGCCCTCTTTAGTAGAGCAGCCCATCCAATTTTACTCCTGCTTCATCAGCTACAGCCATAAAGACAAGGCATTCGCCAGACGCCTGCATGATGCGCTCCAAGGCAGTGGTATTAGATGCTGGCTGGACGAGCATCAACTCCTACCCGGCGACAAAATCCATGTTGAGGTAGACCGAGGCATCCGGTTATGGGATAGGTTCTACTATGCTGCTCGAAAGACTCACTCACAAGTTGGTGGGTGAACAACGAGGTCGAATTGGCGATCCAAAAGGAGCAGCGTTTGTATGATAAGGAACAAGGTAAGGAAGTGCTCGCACTTATCCCGCTCAACCTTGACGGTTACATGTTCAATGAAAATTGGAATAGCGGCTGGAAAGGACAGATCACCTCGCGTCTAGCCCCGGACTTCACTGGTTGGAAGCGCAGCCACAAGAAGTTCGAGCAGCAACTAGAGCAGGTAGTGAAGGCTCTTAGAGCCGATACTGCCGCAAGAGGGATTCCACCACAGCCGAAGCTATAGGTGATGAATAGTAAGACGCTGAACCCTTACAGTTATGCGCGTTGAAAGCCTCGCGGATCATCTTGACCTGGTAGACACAATCGCCCGTTGGCACTGGGACGAATGGGGCCACCACGACCCTGGCGGTTCAGTCGAGTCGTGGGCGGAAGGCTTGCGAGAGCGTACCAACCGCGACCGCGTGCCCACTACCTATGTAGCCTTCGACGGTGAAGACCTCGTCGGCTCGGCAACGCTGGTGGACAACGACATGACCACTCGGCCCGACCTATCGCCGTGGGTGGCCGGGGTGTACGTCAAGCCGGAGCGGCGCGGGCAGGGAGTGGGCAGCGCGCTCATGCGCCACGCCGTGCGCAAGGCTGCTGAGATGGGGATTGAGAAGCTCTATCTCTATACCGGCGGCGCGCGAGTGTTTTACGAGAAGTTGGGGTGGCGGTATGTCGAAAGCGAGTATTACGAAGGTCGCACCATCTCCATAATGGAGTTCGACACCGCCCTGGCCGAAGGCTAGCCCCTGCCTCCCGCCAGTCGCCGGGCCGCCGGTAGCCGCCTGAGAGCCGACATGGCCCAGATGCCGACCGCCGGGCCAATCGCCAGGGACGCGAACGCCCATTGCCAGCCCAGCCACTGCTCCAACGAGGGGATGAGGCGGATGGTGATGGTAGTGAGCAGGAAGCCCAGGCTGGTTTGCAGGGCCAGGGCAGTGCCGATGTACTCCCGCTCGGATAGCTCGCTGACGCAGGCCGAAAACTGCGCCGAGTCCGCGATTACCGCGAAGCCCCACACCAGGCATATTAGCACCAGCCAGGTAGGGTTGCCGCCGTAGAACAGGCCCACCAGCAGGGCGCACGCCCCGCTTACCAGCAAGGAGGCGATGGTGATGGTGGTGCGGCCAATGCGGTCGGCCAGCTTCCCGGCTAGCAGGCTGCTCAGGCCCCCGACGCCGATTACGGCAAAGGCCGAGAGGCTGGCCCACTCCGCACCCACGCCCGCCGCCCTGAAGCTGGCGAGCAGGAAGACCGGCACCCAGGCCCACATGGCGTATAGCTCCCACATGTGGCCCAGGTAGCCGACGTTCGCCAGCACTACCTCGCGCTGCCGCAGTATCTGGCCCACGTACCGCCAGTTGAAGGGAGGCGACGGAGTCCTGTACGGCCCTTCGTCAACGAACAGGGCTGCTATCAGCCCACCGAGCGCGGCCAGCGCGGCCGCCCCGTACAGCACCACCTTCCAGTCGCCCGCGCCCCCGTAGGCGTTGATGAGGTGTGGGGCCGCCGAGCCTAGCGTGAGCGCGCCCACCAGCAGCCCTATGCCGAGGCCCCGGTCCTCCCGCGTCCAAGTAGCCATGATCTTCATGCCCACCGGGTATACGCCCGCCAGTAGCAGGCCCGTAAGGAAGCGGAACACCAGGGCGAGGTCCAGGCTGCTAGCCGTTAGGGGAATAAGGGCCGTCGCTATCGCCGCCAGCCAGGCCGATACGGCGAACAGCCAGCGCGTCGAGAGGCGGTCGGACAGGTTCAGCACCGCCGAGCCAAAAGCCCCTACAACGAAGCCGCCCTGCACCGAAATGGTAAGCAAGGCCCGGCCCCAGTCGTCTAGGTGCCATTCGGACGCCAGGGAGGGCACCACCGCCGACGCCGAGAACCAGACCGCCATGCCGAGCAGTTCCGCCAGCGCCAGCAGCAGGAGGGTGCGCCATTTGCTCGGTTGTGCGTATCCGGTGCGCATCTTTACCTCTGCGGGCGCTACGGTGTCCCATGCCGAATGAGTGGGACCAAAGCCCCGCCCTGTCATCCTGAGCGCAGCGAAGGATCAGTGGCCCGTGTTTGACTCTTGCTACTAAAGAACCAATGTTCCCCTTACGACCATCATCCCCAACGTTGAAGACTCTCGCCTACCCACCTGATCCTTCGCTGCGCTCAGGATGACAATGTGGGGCTTTGGTGCCCACGTTAGGCTCATAGTGCTTGTGCGGGTCGTCTTTACCTGTTTGCTGTCCATCAGGAACAGAGTGGCTACATTATAAATGCTTGTGTGCCTTATGCGCCCCACCGCGGCCTGCTTCGTTTACAATAGGGATAGGAGTGGCGAGTGCCGCCAAAGTTGACCCCTGCGTCTGTATGGGGGTACAATGCCTGCCGAAGTGGAGTGAAGTCCCCATGAAGGTTATTGTCCAGATACCCTGCCTGAACGAAGAGGCGACCCTGCCTGAGGTGTTGCGCGACATCCCCAGGTCTATCCCCGGCGTGGACGTAATCGAAACGCTCGTAATTGACGACGGCTCGACCGACCGCACGGTAGAGGTAGCCCGCAGCCTGGGGGTGCACCACGTCGTGCGGCACAATGGCAACAAGGGGCTGGCGGCGGCATTCCAGACCGGCCTCGACGCGTGCTTACGCCTGGGTGCCGACATAATCGTCAACACCGACGGTGACAACCAGTACCCCAACCAGATGATCCCCGACCTGCTCGCCCCTATCCTGCGCGGCGAGGCCGACATGGTCATAGGTGACCGTCAGGTGCGCCAGATAGAGCACTTTTCGCCCGTCAAGAAGGTGTTGCAGGTGATGGGTAGTTGGGTGGTGCGCCAGGCCTCCGGCACCGCCGTACCCGACGCCCCCAGCGGCTTCCGCGCCCTCTCCCGCGAGGCCGCCCTGCGCATCACAGTCATCACCAAGTACACCTACACGCTCGAAACGATAGTGCAGGCGGGCAAGAAGAACATCAAGGTCGCCAGCGTGCCGGTGCGCACCAACAAGGTCACCCGCCCGTCGAGGCTGGTGCGTGGGGTGTTCGACTATGTGAAGCGGTCGGGCGCGACCATCGTGCGAATCTACGCCCTGTACGAGCCGCTAAAGGTCTTCTTCTACATCGGCCTGATATTGCTGGGTATCGCCGCTTTCGGCGTGTTGAAGATCCTGTACCACTACTTCTTCCAGGAAGATTGGAACTTCCGCCAGACGTTCGACCGCCACGCCCCCACCACCGTGGTCACCCTCATCGCGCTGGTGTTCGGCTTCCAGATATGGCTCATCGGTTTGCTGGCCGACCTGATGGCCGCGGGCCGCCGCATCACCGAGGAAGTGCTCTACCGCACCAGGCGCATGGAACTGGAGCTATCGGAGCTGCGGGAGCGCGGCCAGATGTTGGTGGACCATGCGGACCATGCGGACGGTGTGGAGCGCGTGGAGCACCTGGGCAGCCCCGCGAACGGGACGGCGCATGTCGTCGCGCATCCGCCGGTGGGCGCTACTGCCGTACAGGACGGCAGCGTGACCGAGGCCACCTCAAAGGAGGGGCAGCATGCCAAGGAACCCATTTCGGAGGGGGCCGCACGACAGGTTCGATAAGTTCACCCCAGAAGCGCGTAATGTGCTGGTCCTGGCACAGGCGGAAGCCCGACTCCTCAACCATGCCGCTGTTGGCACCGAGCACCTGCTGTTGGGCATCTTACGTGCAGGCGGTAGCCTTGCTGCCGGCGTATTGAGCGTGGCCGGCGTCCAACTCCCTGACGTACGCGCCAAAATCGTCTCCCACGCCGGGACGGGAAACGGCGCACCCCCTGGTGAGCTGGGCCTCGGACCCGACGCCAAGCTGGCTATCGCCAACGCCGTCGAGACCGCAGTTGCCCTGGGTCACGAGCACATTGATACCGAGCACCTATTGCTGGGCGTGTTGAGGGTGGCAGGGCTTGGGGCTAGCGTGCTGAGCGAACTCGGGTTCTCCTTTGAGGAACTTGCGACACAGGTGTATGGCACCTTGCGAGCCTCGACGGTCTACTTAAGCCCCGGCCAGTCACAAGAGCCGCGTTTCGACAAGTTCACGGAGCGCGCCCGCAGAGTCCTGCAACTGTCCCAGGAAGAAGCGCAGCGGCTCAACCACAACTATATCGGCACCGAGCACATTCTGCTTGGCTTGGTGGGAGAAGGTAACGGTGTAGCGGCGCAGGCGCTGCGCAACCTGGGCGTGGACCTGCACAAGGTACGCTCCGCGGTGGAGTTCATCATCGGACGTGGAGACCGCATGGTGATGGGGGAGATCGGCCTTACTCCTCGTGCCAAGCGAGTGATAGAGCTTGCAGTGGACGAGGCTCGCCGCCTCAACCACCACTACATCGGTACCGAGCACCTGCTGCTGGGAGTTGTTAGAGAAGGAGAGGGCATAGCCGCTGGTGTGCTGGAAAGCCTGGGTGTCTCCCTGGAGAAGGTACGCGCCCAGGTTATCGCGCTGCTCAAGATGTCATCAGGCCACTCTAGCGCTCCAATGAATGCCTCTCATGCAGCGTCGCAGACCGTCCCTCAGCACCCTCAGCAGAACATAGAAATGGCGATCAACCAGCACGCGCAGGCGGTGCTACGTATGGCCCAGGAGGAGGCCCGGCGTCTCAACCACAACTATGTAGGCGTGGAGCACGTGTTTCTCGCCTTACTTGGCCTCAATGCTACGCGGTCTATCCTCAACCGTCTCGGTCTGGAGCTAGTGCGGACCAGGGACGCCGTGGAGGCTATGGCAGGCAAGGGCGAACAAGAGGTAACAGGAGAAATCGACTTCACACCCCAAACCAGGCAAGCCGTCCAGTTGGCCGCTGACTTGAGCCGCAAACTGGGACGCGCCGAGATTGGCAGCGAGTTGTTGCTGCTGGGCATCTTGCGCCTCGGACAAAGCCCTGTGACGGACCTGCTCTCCCGCTTTGGGGTCCATCCCGACACCGTGCGTGCGGAGGTGCTTGAGTCGCTCCTGGTGCCGCCCGGTGCCGGCGCTCGCATCTCCGGGGGTGGTGCCGGTGAAGGTGAGATACACGTTCATTTCAGCTATGGTGATGACGTTCGGACGTGGGACATTGACCAACCTGCCGGCTTTGCAAGATCGGACTCGGCACTTTCTCACTTCTCCCACTTCGCGCGAGGGGCGTGGGATGTACTGCGGCTGGCAACCGCCGAGGCCCAACGCCTGCAACATAGCTATGTGGGGACGGAGCATCTGCTGCTGGCGCTGCTCTTAGACGAGGAGGGTGTCCTTCCTCACGTACTGCGCGAGCTTGACCTGTCGGTAGACCAGCTACGTGCTGCGGTCGAGGAAGTTATGGGTAAAGGTGATGCGGTGGCCGCTGACGGAATTACCCTCACGCCCGGTGCTACGCACGCCCTCACGCTTGCCGTAGACGAGGCTGGGCGTCTCAACCACAAAGCAGTGGGGCCGGAGCACATTCTGCTCGGCTTGCTACGAGAGGGGGAGGATATGGCGGCGAGTGCCCTGACGCGCCTGGGCGTCTCGGTAGAAATGGTCCGCGCCAGAGTTCTTGAGATAATTAGGCTTGATGAGTAATGAGAGCCGGTACTGATCTAAGCGGCTCTTTTCCATCCTAGAACCCGACCCTGTGCTCCTTCACGAAGGCAACTCGTAGAGCGGAGTTTCTTGGTATTGTTCTAAAAGTTCATTGCTTCTAAGCGCATTCACTTTCCAGTTGGCATCTATTGTGCTGTGTCTCCAAAGAAATCAAGCGTCAAGTTGTTTTGACTGGATACCAGGAGACCGCAAATGCCTCCCAATCTTGCTCGGTTACGACGAGTTCTTGGCTTTGGTGCGATACTATTTGCTATTTTAATAATCTTCGCATGTGGTAGCCTCGGTACCTTTGTTAATTTGACGCACACAACCATCATATTGAGATTGCCTAATGCTGAAGTTCAAGTTATGTACGTCCCGCCACTCCATGCGTCATCGGGTCTATCTTCATCATATAGGCAAATGGGGGCTCCAGAAGAGATAGTAATAGGCTGGGTAGGTGAGCTAGGTACCCGCAATTGCGTCGGAGATCCCAGGTTAACGCTAGGTGACGTTGAAGCCGTCTACTTTGAATGCATCCATAGTGGTTACTGATAACGGCAAACTAGATCGTTTGAATGTTTCTCCATCAAAATGGATGCTCGTAATATGCTTGCCGTCAGTGATGTTTTGCAGGGGGCAGGCCTAGGCTCTCCACGGGAAACAACAATAACGTTTACTTTACCCATTGAACTGCTCTTGGAAAGCGTTTAGCTCCCGTACTACGTAGTACGGGAGCTAAACGCTTTCCATTATAGCTCGATTATGGCTTGTTCTAGGCTATTTCCTATTGCTGCGATTACCGTCCTCAGATTTGTCGAAATCGTTTTCTACTTCCCACCCGTACTACCCGTATCTCGATTCAGCCGAAGACCATCCGTAGCAACTCTCCCGTTGTTCTTTATCCACTTTCCTGAACGCCTGAACGTTGGCCCGAACCTTGCAGATATTCGCGGCGCGTCAAGGTATGCGTTAGCGTGGCACGTTGGCAGCCCGGCTGATTTTGCTCAAAGTCTTTATGCACGGACACCTTGCCGGGTAGACGAGATTGTGATATAAATTACAATAGAGTAGCGCAACAGAATAGCGCGACGGAAGTGGACGCGGACGCAGAGGCCAGGAGGAGACGGTATGGTGTTCTTGGATGTGTTGGCTCAAGCTACCCCCACAGCCCAGGCGGTGACCGAAACCGCCGTACGGGACAACCAGGCCAACTGGCTGATCATCCTGATCTTCTTCCAGCTAATCATCGGGCTGGCCGTGAGCATGATGTTCATCCCCATGCTCTTCCGCCCCAACAACCCCAACCCCATCAAGGGCATCGCCTACGAGTCGGGTATGCCCCCGATTGGCGAGGCCCAGCAGCGTTACACCGTCCGCTACTACGTCATCGCGATGCTCTTCGTGATATTCGATATAGAAGCCGTGTTCTTCTACCCGTGGGCCGTGGCGTTCAACGCGATAGGCTGGTACGGGTTCATTGAAATGGTCCTATTTATAGCTCTCCTGCTTGTGGCGTACGTCTACGCCTGGAGAAAAGGAGCACTCGATTGGGTCTCTTAGTAAACAGATTCCGCCCCAGCGTGGTCACGACGACCGCCGACTTCCTGTTCAACTGGGCGCATAGGTACTCGATGTGGCCCCTCATCCTGGGCACGGCCTGCTGCGCTATCGAGATGATGGCCGTGGGCATCTCGCGGTTCGACATGCTCGAGCGCTTCGGTATGCTGTACCGCTTCTCGCCCCGCCAGAGCGACGTGATGATGGTGTGCGGCACGGTCACCAAGAAGTTCGCCCCGGTCATGCGCACCGTGTGGGACCAGATGGCCGAGCCGAAGTGGTGCATCGCGGTGGGCAACTGCGCCTCCTCCGGCGGCCCCTTCCCCACCTACGCGGTGGTGCAGGGCATCGATGAGGTAGTGCCGGTAGACATCTACATCCCCGGCTGCCCGCCCAACCCCGAAGCGATCTTCTACGGCGTGCTCAAGTTGCAGGAGAAGGTGCAGGCCCGCACAATCGCCCGCACCACTCCCGCCCCTGCGAAGAAGAAAGCTTGAGGAAGTTATGAGTTATGAGTGTTGAGTTTTTT
>JALZHI010000155.1 GCA_030913985.1 Chloroflexota bacterium
GTACTACGGCTCGCGGTGGAATAACTGCTGCACCGACTGCACCTGCGTGGCCCACATCAAACGACCTCGCGCACGCGCCTTCGACATGGCCTGGCGAACGATATAGCGCCGTTCCCGAGCGGGCCTCTCGATCCCCAACCCCGCCAGCAGAGAGGCGAACGCCAGGACGGACGACAGCAAGAACAGCGGCGTGTAACCCCACCAATCAAGCAGCAGGCCGCCCAGTGGCAAGGTGAAGCTGGCGACCCCCGCGAGCGTGTTGAGGAAGCCGAAGTAGACAGGGCGCTCGGCGGGCGGGGCGATTGACATCAGCACGATGTCGTTGAACATCATGGCCGCCGAGCCTGCCACGCTACCCGCTATGAAGATGGGCGCGACGATGTAGGCATGCCACCCCGCGGGCACCAGCCCCGCCACTAGGCCCACTATGAGCGCGGTCATGGGCACAGCCATTTGCAGGCTCGCCGTTATCAGCACGAGCGTCCGCTTGGGCGCTTTGTTGGCGAGCGGCACCCAGAACAAGCCCACTGCCAGAGGTATCGCCGTCTGTAACGTCAGGTAGAGCGCCAGGATGCCCACCGGCACCTGCAACTCTTTGGCGGCGTACACCAGGTAGAACGGGCCTGCGATACCCGCGAAGGTAGCCAGCAGGCGCACAATCGTCAGCAGCCGGTAGTCGCGGTTGGCCTGCAACGCCGTCGCGCCGTGCCGGAAGATAGAGCCGGTCTGCGGCCTGAGTGTATGCGCCTGCTCCAGGTCGGGTTCGCGCAGCAGCGACCAGAGACCGAAGACCACCGCGCCCGCCACCGTGGCTACCGTGAGCATTACCGCAAAGTTGTAGGGGAACACCAGCCCCAACTGCTCCGACATGACCGCGCCCGCTATGGCCGAAGTTATCATGCCGAGGACCGCGCTGCCGAACTGCCGGAAGCCAAAGAAGGTGCCCTTCCGGTGAGGGGGCACTATCTTGGCGGCCACTTCCATGAACGGGATGCCCGACACGCCGGAGGCGAGCATGTACAGCAGGTAGCTTGCGAACAGGGAGACCAGCGCCAGGTCGCGGTCCAACGGTATGAGCCAGGCCGATATAGCCATGCCTGCCATGCCCACTACGCGGAAGACCGAGGCCCCGGTGTACCAGGGCATGACCCGCTTCTTGCCGCGCAGCTTGCCCGCTACCAGCAACTGGGGCAGCAGGCCACCGGCGCTTGCAATCGTCGGCAGCAGGCCCACCAGGAAGGCGGGCGCGTCCAGCCGCGTCAAGAAGAGGGTCAGCACGAATATGCCGGAGAGAGGGTCGAGGATACCGGCAAGGACGCCGTTCGCAACGCCGATTTTGAAGTTGCGTCGGCCTTGCTCGGCTATTCTTATTGCAGTATCAGGATCAACCCGCGTCGTGCGAGCGGTGATGGCTCGCTTCAACGATAACATGGCTTGCCGCTCCAGGTATCCAGCGCGATAACAATATCGCTTCTATTTCAGAGTAATAATGTGCTTAACGGTGCAACATCCGGGCGACCACGCCCCTTGCTGCCCGGCGTCCTGCGCTGGATGCGGGAGGGTATTGAGGACCGATTGCTTAAAGTATAACAAATGGCAGAGGCTATTGGTTGCGCCATTAGTAGTATAGGCTGCCGGGAATATTGGACTACCGGCACATGCGCACAGTAGCAACGGACCTGGGCGGGGTGGAGTACGCAATTGTTAGTGGAGTACGCAATTGTTATTGGAGGAAGTGCATCTTGCGCGAGGCTCTAGCAAACCCCCTGGCCGGAATCTTGCAGTGAAGTAGCTGCGGAGTAGAAGAACGGGATGTGCATAACCGCCTTTGCGGCGGCGCATGTGACTAGAATCGCGCCATGTTAGACACCGCACCCCTTGGCGCACTGGATGCCATCCCCGAGGTTCCGCAACCCTTACCGGGAGAGGAAGACTCTATGGCCTTTGATGACCAGGTAATCGAGCGCAGGCTCACCAAGCTCCGGCTCTCCGGGCCTGAACTCAGCCACTCGCGCGCCAACAACGTAGCCGCGGCCAAGAAGCTCACCGATAACGACCCCTACGTGACGTTCGGCATTCGCATGGTCATAGATTACGTGCAGTTGAACGAGGTCGATCCGCAGGAAGCGCTGGGCATGATCGCGAGCATCACCAAGTGCTCCCAGGACGTGAGTTACACCGAAGGTCGCGGCTACATCTCCCCCTCGTCCACCATCAAGGGGCTGAAGGCGATGTCCGCCGCGATCAGGCGCGTGTGCCGCGACCACGGCTACGTGACCTTCGCCACCGGCCACCCTGGCTCGATGATCGAGTGCTACACGGTCCTTGCCGCCTTGGTGCGCGAGCTTGGCGGCCATGTGCTGGACCTGGCGAAGGGCCAGGTGGCTTTCCAGGGCGAGGACCGCGACCACGTCCACGTAGCCGATTCCATAAACGACATCTGCATACTCTCCGACACCTGCGCCGCCCTCCACACCCACGACTCCCGCGCTATGGAACTGATGCTCAACGACGCGAAGAGGCTGCCCGACCTCGTGATAGCCGACCACGGCTTCGCGGGCGAGGCCATCAACCGTGGCATCCCCACAGTCGCCATCATGGACACAAACGACCCCGGCCTGGCGGTCGCCAAGAAGCTGGGGGCCAACGTCATAATCGTCCCCATGAACGACAACCGCCCCAACGTAGTCACCCGCGAAGCCGCCGAACTGGTCAAGCAGATGATACTGGAGAGCGGCAGGGCGCGTCGCTAAGAAGAGACGGAACCGCCAAGACGCTAAGGACGCCAAGGACGCGCCAAGTGGATGATGGTTGAATACCATACTTCAACTCAAAACTCATAACTCACAACTCACAACTTCTTCATCGTCCATCGTCTATCGTCCATCGTCCGAGTAGCCATCCCAGGCTACCCAAACATGCCTAAAGTACCCCCATTTTAGTCTTGACAGCCACCCGGCTCACTGGTAGAATTAGCTACTTATTCTCGCGTGGGACGCGGGTAAAAAGGGCCGGTATCCCCTACCGGCGCGTATCTTGATCCTTTAGCACCTAAAAAGATGGTCATGCCCTCGCGTTACGCGTGGGCGTGCCGTCGTCACATTTTTGGCCGGTCTAACCTGTGTAAGCGCGCTGCGATGTCCTGCAAGCGCGTTATGCCCAGGTCTCTTCTGCATCTGAGGCGTCGGACGACTGTGTCCGGTGCCTGGTTCTATCTGTTTGCTCGTAGATCGGAGGCATGCGGTGCTCACAATTACTTTGCCTTTCAGCGTTGAGGCTCTCCAGGGCGCACTGTCGCGCTACTTAGCACGCCCCACACTCAGCATCGAAGAAGTCATTCCCGAACGCCTGGGCGGCGGCGTCTCCGGCAGCCCAGTCTACCGCCTCACCGTCAACTACAACTACGGCAGCGAACATGCCGCGTCCCAACCCTCGTCCAGCGAAGTGCTCAAGTTGGTGCTCAAGCGCGGCACCCGACACACAGGGGCCATACTGGCGGGTTCGGCGCGGCGGGAAGCCTCGTTCTACAAGAGCCTGGCGGGGCAGCTACCCGTGCGCACGCCCCGCGCCCTGCTCACCGCCGACGACATAGCGGGCGAGCCGACCATCCCACTGGTGGTGGATGCGCCGGGTGGTGTCGCACAAAGCTGGGACGGCGCGTTCGACAGCGACTGGGTGCTCATGGAGGCGCTGCCGTCCGAGGTGGTGTGGCCGCAGTCCACCTGGACCGCAGAGCACTACCGCAGCGCCCTTACCGCCCTGGCCGACCTACACGCCCGCTGGTGGGGCTGCCCGCCCAACCCCACCGATTACCCCTGGGTGTGGACGCCCACCGGACAGCACACCGAGAGCCTGGTGCGAGAGGCGCGGGAGTCGCTGCTGGAAATCGCCCGGCAGCCCTGGGGCGAGAAGTTCTTCCCCGACAACAGGTTGCAGGTGTGGCTGGACGTGCTGGACAACCCCGCATGCTTGCTAGATACGCTGACGGGTATGCCTCAAACCCTCATCCACGGGGACTACTGGCCCGGCAACATCGCCATGCGCGCTGACGGTCCCGCCGTGTTTGACTGGCAGCTTGTGGGCGTCGGCCCCGCTCCCTACGACCTGGCCTGCTTCCATTCGTCGTCACGCTGGTGGTTTGGCCGCCTGCCCCTCTCCCTCACCGAGATGCGCACCTACTACCTGGCCCGACTGAACGAGCAACTGGGCTACAGCGTGGACCGCTACCCCTTCGACATGGGCATGGACGCCGCCCGCGCCTGGCGCTTCGCCGTGCTCTGGCCCACCCCCATCCTGGAACACCACGGCAGCCTGCTCGCCCAACTCCACCACATGCGGGCCACAGCCATAGAGCCTGCCTTCGCCTCTCTACGCAGGTGCCTGGGGTACATAGCTCGCTAGGTTAGCCGGGTAGATCATGAGTACCAACAAGCCTGACATACAGGTGCGATTGGCGGTGCCAGAGGATGCCCCTGCAATCGCGTTGGTGCTGGCCGCCGCGTTCGCGGAGTACGAACCTGCCTACACTCCCCAGGCTTTCAGTGCAACCACCCCCACCAGCGAACAGATACTCCACCGATTCCATGAAGGCCCTGTGTGGGTCGCGTTGCACGATAGCTCCATAGTAGGCACGGTAGCTGCGGTACCAAAAGGTGAGAGGCTATACGTGCGTAGCATGGGCGTCCTTCCATCGTCCAGGGGCAAGGGAATAGGCGGATTGCTCTTGAGGCATGTTGAAAGCGTTGCTATTCAACATGGTTATAAGAGCCTCTTCCTGAGCACCACGCCCTTTCTGGATGCCGCCATTGCTCTATACGAACATTTCGGCTTCACCCGCACCAGCGAAGGTCCTCACGATCTGTTCGGCACGCCGCTCTTCACCATGCAAAACGACCTAGCAGCAGACTAGAAGACAAACAGCCCGGCGGTGCCAACATTGGACCCTAAGACTATGCCCCTTCTGTCATCCTGAACGCAGTGAAGGATCTCAAGAAGGTAAAGAGGAATGCTGTCGAACTGCGAGGAAAAAGCCATTTCCTTGTCATTCTGAACGCAGTGAAGAATCTCGTGCCTCACCACCCAAGTTGCCCCCTTTCTCCAGGCAACAGCAGCACGAAGGAAAGGTGAAACACCTGCATGGAGGACGAGATTCTTCACTGCGTTCAGAATGACAAGGAAGGGGCTTGGTCCTCTGATTCAACAGCCTCCCTACTCACCTTTTTGAGATCCTTCGCTACGCTCAGGATGACAAAGGGGAGCATGGTTTGTGTAAACGGGTTTGCAACAGGGGTGGGCGGCACAGTACGTGCATTGACTGCTCTACGCCATACGAATATACTTAACGTATTACTTATGGTATCGTGGCCCTTTTGCGGCCCATAATTCGACCCCAACAAACCCCGACCTCAACGAGGAGGCCCTTTACATGGATTTCGAGCTTTCCCCAGAACATAAGCTATTCCGCGACACCGTCCGCGATTTCGCCGAGAACGAAATCGCCCCCGGCGCTATCGAGCGCGACAAGACCCACGAGTTCCCCCACGACATCATCAAGAAGATGGCCGCGCTTGGTCTAATGGGCGTGCCCTTCCCGGAGGAGTACGGCGGCGCGGGCGGCGACACCATCTCCTATGCCATAGCGGTGGAAGAAATCTCCCGCGCGGACGGCTCGCTCGGCCTGACCCTGGCGGCGCACACCTCGCTGGGTGCCTCGCCCTTCTACCTGTTCGGCACCGACGAGCAGAAGCGGAAGTACCTGGTGCCGCAGGCGCGGGGCGAGATGATAGGCGCGTTCGGCCTCACCGAGCCGCAGGCAGGCTCAGACGCGGGCGGCACCAAGACGGTGGCCGTGCGCGACAACGGCGAGTGGGTCATCAACGGCTCCAAGCTGTACATGACTTCGGGCCGCATCGCGGGCGTGATGGTCATCACCGCCAAGACCGACCCCACCGCCACCGGCTCCAGGGGCATCTCCTCCTTCGTGGTGGAGGGCGACACTCCGGGCGTGACCTTCGGTAAGGACGAGGACAAGATGGGCCTGCGCTCCTCCATCACCTCGCCGGTCTTCTTCGAGAACGTGCGCGTGCCCGCCGAGAACATGCTGGGCGCAGAGGGCGAGGGCTTCAAAGGGTTCCTGGAAATCCTGGACGGCGGCCGCATCTCCATCGGCGCGATGGCGGTCGGGCTGGGGCAGGCGGCCCTCGACGCGGCGATACGCTACTCCAACGAGCGCGAGCAGTTCGGACAGCCAATCTCGAACTTCCAGGCGGTGCAGTTCATGCTGGCCGACATGGCGACCAAGCTGGAGGCCGCCCGTCTGATGGTCTACCAAGCAGCGTGGATAAAGGACCAGAAGAGGCCGTTCACCAAGCAGGCGGCAATGGCAAAGCTGTTCGCCTCGGAAGTGGGCGAGGAAGCCTGCCACAAGGCCATCCAGGTGCACGGCGGCTTCGGCTACATCACCGAGGCCCAGGTCGAGCGCTACTACCGCGACGTGCGCCTCACCGAGATTGGCGAAGGCACCAGCGAAATCCAGCGCCTGGTGATCGCCCGCCAACTGCTCAAGGAGGCCAAGAGGGGCGTGGCAGCGGGCGTAGCTTAGGGACGAAAGCTAGTTTCTATTCACCGCAGAGACGCAGAGAACGCAGAGATTGGGCCGAGAAAGTGATGATTTGGTAAGTATTGGGGCTACACAGGTTACTGTACAGAATTAGCCTTCTTAGAACTCCTTCAACTATTCTGCACAATCTCTGCGTTCTCTGCGTCTCTACGGCGAACTTATATATGAGTTGATTACCAACTATGAACCTAGACCTCTCCCCCGAACAAGTCCTCATCCGCGACACCGCCCGCGACTTCGCCACCCGCGAGCTTGAACCCCATGCGATGGAGTGGGACGAAAACCACCACTTCCCCCTCGACATGTTCCGCAAGATGGGGCAGCTTGGCTTCGCGGGCATGATCGTGCCGGAGGAGTACGGCGGCGTGGGGGCCGACACCCTCACCTACATCCTCATGCTGGAGGAGATCAACCGGGTCGTACCCGCGCTCGGCACGGTGCTGTCGGTGCACAACTCGCTGGTGTGCGGCGCGCTGCTGGAATACGGCACCGAGGAGCAGAAGCACCGTTACCTCCCCAGCATGGCTTCCGGCGAGTGGCTGGGTGCCTACGCCCTCAGCGAGGCGCACGCCGGGTCGAACCCCGTAGCCATGCGCACCACGGCGGTCAAGCGCGGCGACGTATACGTGCTCAACGGCACCAAGACCTGGATAACGTCCGGTGCGTCCTGCAACGTGGCGATCACCTTCGCCGTCACAGGCAGCTCCGACAAGCCCTCGCGCAACATCTCGGCCTTCCTGGTCACCAGGGACACCCCCGGCCTGAGCGTCGGCAAGCCGGAGAACAAGATGGGCATCCGCGCCTCCGAGACCAACCAGCTTATCTTCGAGGACGCCGAGGTGCCCGCCGAGAACCTGCTTGGGAGCGAGGGCGAGGGCTTCAAGATCGCCATGTCGCTGCTCGACACCGGGCGCATCGGCATCGCGGCGCAAGGTGTGGGCATCGCGCAGCGCGTGTTCGAGGAGGCCACCAACTACAGCCTCTCCCGCGAGCAGTTCGGCGGACCCATCTCCGACCAGCAGGCCATCCAGTTCATGCTGGCCGACATGGCGACGGGCCTCAGCGCCGCCCGCCTCCTCCTCTACCGCGCGGCCACGATGAAGGACAAGGGGCAGCGCGTCAGCAAAGAGGCGAGCATGGCTAAAGTGTTCGCCACCGAGCTAGCCATGCGGAGCGCCCACGCGGCCTTGCAAATCCACGGCGGCTACGGCTACGTCAAGGAGTACCCGGTGGAGCGCTTCTTCCGCGACGCCAAGGTGACCGAAATCTATGAAGGCACCTCGCAGATACAGCGGGTGGTGATCGCCTCCAACCTGCTCAAAGCCGCACGCGCCACAACTGGATAAGATTGCATCAAAGATTCATCAAGACTACTAATCAGAGAGTCAAAAAGCCGGTTCGGCTCTGACACCTACCGGCTCTTGTAATCGGAAGCATTGACCTTATTGTCCAGCGTGCTTCTATTCCCTATCGTTAAGCTTTCTTCTTAGCTCTCTTTCAGCGACCCAACCCTGGATCCATGGGAGAACAACAGACATCGCAAGACCCCATAGGAGCCCCTGGATAATCGCGCTGCCCCAATCGTGTTGCACTATGCCCAGCAAGACAATATAGAGCAGAATACCGAGCCAGAGTCTGACCAATAATTTCAACTCTGATGAAAGGTTCATAGAAGCATCCTCACACATTTGCCACATTATGCTCCATGCTTGTAGCAACTCTACTATAAGTACGCAAGCACAATATAGAAAAGTTGCAAAGACATTATATCACAGTTGTATAAGGAAACAAGATGCCATACCTGGAACACAACGGAACGCGCGTTTACTACGAGTTGCGCGGAGAAGGCGAACCTATCCTGGTCTTGCCCGGCTTCACGGAAGACACCGGCGACCTGGAAGAGCTAGTCAGCGAGTTGGCACAGAGCTACCGCGTAATCGCCGCCGACCTCCCCGGCTCCGGCCGCTCCCAGCCGATACCGAGACAGTACTCCCCCGACTTCTACCTGGAAGACGCTCGCACTATGTCAGCCCTCCTGCGCCACCTCGGCATAGAGAAGGCACATGTGGCGGGCTTCAGCGACGGCGGAGAAGTGGCCCTGCTCATGGCGGTGCGCCATCCCGACTTAGTACGGTCATTGATCGTGTGGGGAGCGGCCGGCACGCTAGGCGCGGGCGACATAGCACCCACGCTGGATGCCATATACAACATGGTTGATGACCCCACTGAAGACCTACAAGGTTGGAGCGACTACATTAAGCAGCAGTATGGCGAAGAACCGGGCCGCGCCACGATGCAGAGTTGGAGCGCTGCCTCCAAAGCCATTCTGGAGAGAGGCGGCGACATCAGCCTCTCCCGCGCCCACGAAATCCGCTGCCCCACGCTCATCATCAGCGGAGAGCTAGACCCTTTCCTCACCCCCGACATGACCCGCGATCTAGCCTCCCGCATCCCAGCCGCTACCTTCCACATAGTGCCCGACGTAGGCCACACGGTACACCACGACCGCCCCGAATGGTTCATGCAAACCGTCCTGAACTGGCTAAGTTCTGAAGCGTGAAACGTGAAACGAGATGCGGCTGTAGTAACACTGCCGCTACGCACGACGTTCTATATCACAAACCAACATCACGTTTCACGTTTCACGCTTCAGAACCATGAGCAAGCCACAAGCAGGGTCCTGGCAGAAAGAGCTTGACGACATCGCCCACGGCATGAGTGGGGCGTTTCTGTTCGGGGTGCCGCTCCTGTTCACGATGGAGATGTGGTGGATAGGCAATTACACCGAACCGCTCCGCCTGCTCATCATCGTGGCCGTGGCATTCGGGGCCAACCTGATGCTGGCCTCCTTCGCCGGGTTCAAGGAAGAGCGGTCGTTCTTCGCGCACGTGGCGCAGGCCGTCGAGGCTCTGGCAATAGGTGTAGTAGCTTCCACCGTGGTACTGCTGGTCCTCAACCAGATAGGTATAGGCGATTCGATGCACAGCCTCCTCGGCAGGATTACCGTGCAGGTGCTGCCCCTGAGCCTCGGCGCTTCGGCGGCCAACGTGCTGCTCGCCAGGGGCCAGGACAAGATGGACGAAGTTGAGAACGAGCAAGGCGGCGACCACTGGAAGGCCACCTTGCTAGACCTAGCGAGGACGGTAGGCGGCGCGCTCTTCATCGGCTTCAGCATAGCGCCCACCGAGGAGGTGCCGATGCTGGCGGCGCAACTTAGCCCCGGTCAGGAGCTTGCGCTCATCGCCTTGAGCCTGGCGATCACGTACATGATCGTCTTCGTTAGCGGCTTCAGCCCCCGCCAGCAGGACCAGAGTCACGGGCCATTTCAGCGTCCGATCAGCGAGACGGCGGCCTCCTATATTGTTGCTCTGATGGTAGCCTTCGGTGCCCTGCTCATCTTCAGCCAGGTAGACCTGAGCGAGCCTCTCCCAAGCATAGTAGCCAAGACGTTGGTGCTCGGACTGCCCGCAGCCATAGGCGGAGCAGCGGCGAGGGTCCTTATATGAGTGACGACCGCAACAGGGACGAAACGCGGGCTAAAGAAGGCCCGCAAAACAACGGAGAACGGCAAGAGCGCACCACCGCCGAGTGGGTCAGCCTGCTCGTCAGCGTGGCTATCGTGCTGGCGCTGGTTGGCGGGCTTGTCTACCAGATATTCGCCCGTGGCAGCCGTCCGCCTATCATCGAGGTGAAGCCGCTTATGGAGGAGGTCAGGCAGGAAGGCGACAGCTACTACCTCTCGCTGGACATCACCAACAACGGCGACAGGACGGCAGAGAACGTGGAGGTGATGCTCTCCCTCGACACGGGAGAAGGCGACCCCGAAACGATGCAGTTCCAGGTGCAGTTCCTGGACGGCGGCGAGACCGAAAACCAGACGGTGATCTTTCGGAACAACCCCGCCGAAGGTGAATTGACCCACACCGCCAGCTTCCACGTGCCATAAAGCCGAGAGATGAGCAACCCCGATAGTCATACCCCTGGTGACCCGCTTTACGGCGACCGCCTCCCGCAAGCTCAGTCTACTTTCGAGCAGTTCATCACCGGTCTGCGGCTCGACCGCAAGATGCTCATCCTGTGCGACCTCGACGTGGACGGTCTGGGCGCGGGCGTGGTGCTGTGGCACCTGTTGGCGCGGAGAGGTGTGGACCCCAACCTGATAGAGGTGCAGCACCCACCAAAGGGAGAAAACGCCTTCACTCCCTCCACCAGGGGCTACGTGGCGAGGGCGCACCCCCGCGCCCTGTTCGTGCTGGACCTGGGCGTATCGAGCCGCACCATCATGCACGAAGTACCTACGCTCCTGATAGACCATCACCGCCCCAGCGGCGAACCTGATGCCGGCTACGTCAGGTACATCTCCGGCTACGACTGGGACCCGGTGCCCACATCCAGCCTCCTCACCTACCTCCTGTGCAACAGCCGGGGCGAAGTGGCGAACAAGGCGTGGGTGGCTGCGATGGGCAACCTGGGCGACCTCGGACCCGCACACCCGGAGCTTGACCGGGCAGCCAGGGAGCAGAAGTTGAAGTGGGTGCGCGAGGCCACCACCCTCCTCAACGCGGCCAAGAGGAGCAGCCTCTACGCCGGGGAAGCCGCCTTCCGAGTGCTGAGGGACGCGAATAGCGCGAGGGAGATAGTCGAAGGCGAAGGGACGGATATAGACACCCTCCGGCAGTGCAGGCAGGAGGTGAAGCAGTCCCTAGACGAGGCGAAGCGGCTGGCCCCGCGCTTCAGCAAGACCGAGAAGGTGGCCCTGCTGGAGTTCAGCAGCCCAAGCCGCGTACACCCCCTGCTCGCCCAAAGCTGGCACGGCAGGCTCAAGGGCTACATCGTGATAGCCGCCAACCGGGGCTTCCTGCCCGGCAGGGTAGCCTTCAGCGCCCGCACCTCCACGAGCACCAACCTGATAGAGTTCCTCGCCCGCTTCCGCCACGCCCTCCCACCCAACGAAATGGAGTACGGCTACGGCCACGACCAGGCCACGGGCGGGGCCATCTCAGCCGAGGCATGGGAGCAGTTGAAGGCGGCTATGGGGTTCTGAAACAGAGTTCTGAAACGTGAAACGTGAAACGTGATGCGGCTCGTCGCATTTGGTCCGTGAATGCAACCTTCCCCGCATAGCAGCACCAACTCTCCCCATGTCATCCTGAGCGTAGCGAAGGATCAGGTGGGTAAGCGAGAGTCCTCAACGTTGTGGATG